>CAZDMY010000184.1:0-5595 GCA_964506405.1 uncultured Dehalococcoidia bacterium
GAGGTTGAATCCGGCCAGCAGTGCGTTGATCACGGCCAGATACTCGAGCGTGGCACCCAGCGGACCTTCGGTTCCACTCATAGTCAGCCAGATGCCCCAGAAGATGCCGGCCAGCACCAGGCTCGAAAGGGGTCCCACGGAGGACATCAGAAATTCTGATTTAGCCTCTTTCGGTTCCTCTTCGAGGTTACTTACTCCACCGAAAAGGAACAGGGTAATACTGTGGACCTGCATTCCTCTGGCACGTCCGACCAGAGAATGGGCCAATTCATGAATCAATACTGAAACAAAGAGGAGAAGGGAAGCTGTAATTCCTGTCCACCAGTAGGTAGCGATGTTCCAATCCGGATAGGTATCCGGGAAATATCCCTCGGCCAGCGACCAGGCTACGAGTATGAAGATGAATATCCAGGTGTAATGCAATCCAATATCGATGCCCAAAATGCGAACCAGGTGAAATGAACTCTTCATCGATAGTTGACCCCCTGTTCATGTTTTCGGGGCGAAAATGCCCACCATAAGGTCAATGCTAAGACATTGGTGCAAGGAAAGGATATCCGTATTATCCCGTAAAAATTGAGATATGAGGCCGGAGTTTGTACCGGGCGAACGATAGATGAGTTGTCTTCATCGCTTGGGGGTGAGCTGGCGCTTACGGCAATCCCGCCTGTAATCATTGGGCGGTCTCTTCAGGCTGATTCCAACACACTACCGGGGGACCGTTTATGAAAAGCAGGTCACTAACGTGCGTGTTTGCAATGGAGCGGGAGAAGGGACTCGAACCCTCGACATCTTGCTTGGAAGGCAAGAGCTCTACCACTGAGCTACTCCCGCTGGAGGCACTCTTTATTTTATCCGTCAGCATAAGCGCTGTAAAGGGCTGGTGCATCAAGTTGAATGTCAAATGGCCAAATCCAAATGCCAATTGAATGATTCAATTCAACAAGTTCAAAGCGAACGGCATTTTCGGACGTTTTGTTTGATTATGTTCCTGGCTCCGGAGCCAGGAACGAAAACTAATATCTAGACTCCTCCCCTCATGATGTTACACATCTGCTTCTTGAAGTGTTACACCCGTTACTGGTAAGTTGTTCAAACCAAGGGAGGTGAAGAATGTGGAAGGTTCATTTATTTCTTCTGGCCGTGGGTGTTCTTGTTTCTATATCTTGTGCCGAACGCTATGGCCTCGCACCTGGTGAAGAAGAATCTCCAGAGACTGAGCTGCACAATGCCAATCTGGCGGTCACCGCACTGATGGCAGACCCCAACAGGCCGGTAAACAGCTTGGATGAATTCCCCGCTAATTCATTTGTCGAGTGCAATCCTGAAGGTGGTTCCTGTACACGAAACATGGACCTACTGGCAACTATCAATTCCGGTTCTGTAGGAAAGTATGGCATCAATGAAGGCACTAGTGCAGCGGACTACATGGAATCCCCCGAAACCAAATACTGGTACTGCACAACGGTAAAAGGTCATGTCAGGGGATATTTATCAAAAACCTGTTTGCCGGAAGACGAAATCTGATACTAAACTCGATACCTGTATCCGTCTTCTTAAGTAGACCGGTATAAAAACCTATGGCGGACAGCGGACAGCGGATTCCCGATAGCCGATAGCCGAAGGCTTGTCGGCAAATGCCCAGCTATCAAATCCCTCTTAATCTCCCTTTCACCAAAGGGAGAAACTAATTCTGCCGTGAACCGGCCCGCCAAACCAACCAACTATCAACCAGCAGACTCTTGACTAACGACTCCCAACTTATTCATTGCACCCGATTCCCAAACAGGATAACATTGGGAATGGAAATGACAAATTCAAAAACCCAAATGTCAAATGACAAATTACAAATGTCGATTACAGAAGCCAGAAGTCAGAAGTTAGAAGCTTAGGAGAAACCGAGATTCGTGGAAGTGGAGAGGCGGGGAACTGAGGACTGAAGACTGAGGACTAAAGACTAAAGACTAACGACTGAGGACTATCGACTCATGACCAGCACACCTTCAACCAACGGCCCGCTGATTTCCCTCCGAGGAGTTACGCGCAGCTTTCAGGAGGGCGAGCGGATTCGAGTCGTTCTTAGGGAACTGGATGCAGAGATCGCCTACGGTGAGCGGGTCGCCCTGCTGGGCCGCAGCGGGACCGGGAAATCCACTCTGCTCAACTTAATAAGCGGGATCGATCTCCCGACCGCCGGGGAGATCGAGGTTCAGGGACAGAATATCACCCGGATGAGCGAACGGGACCGCACCCTGTTCCGCCGCCGTAATGTCGGCTTCATCTACCAGTTCTTCAACCTGATACCCACCCTGACCGTCCTGGAAAACGTCCGCCTTCCTCTGCAACTGAACGGAATCGACCAGCAGGACCGAGCCCTGGTGCTGCTGGAGGAAGTGGGCCTGGCTGACCGGCTGGATACCTGGCCCGACCGCCTGTCGGGCGGTGAACAGCAGCGGGTCGCCATCGCCCGCGCTCTGGTGCACGAGCCGCTTCTCATCCTGGCCGACGAACCCACCGGAAACCTCGATGCCGAAACCAGCCGCCAGATCCTTGATATCATCGATACGCTGCTTCAGAAAGAGGGGAAATCCGTAATCGTTGTTACTCACAGCCCTGAAGTCGCCGCCTACGCTGACCGTGTGCTGACACTGAAGGAGGGACGCCTCGTCCCCGGAGGAGAGGTATTCGGCTCATAGGATCGCTCCTTTCCCGGGCCTCCTGGCGAAACGTACTCCGGCACCCCTGGATGCTGGGCCTTCTTATCCTCGGCGTCGCCCTCGGCGTTTCGGTGGTGGTGGCCGTCGACCTGACCAATGTGAGCGCCAGCCGCGCTTTCCGGCTTTCGGTAGAGAGCATCACCGGCAACACCACACACCAGATCATCGGTGGCCCCAACGGTTTTGACGAATCCGTTTATACGCAACTGAGGACGGACTTCGGACTGCGCAGCAGTGCACCGGTGGTGGAAGACTACGTAGATGTCAACGGCGAAACAGTCCGACTTATAGGGCTGGATCCCTTCGCCGAGCTGGGATTTCGCGATCAGTTCGGCAGCACCACCCTTCAGAATGCCCAGAGGCTCATTTCCGAACCGGACACGGTCCTGCTGGCACAAGTGACCGCCGAACGGCTGGGAATCCGCTCCGGGGATACGATCACGGTCGGTGTGCCCGGCCGGCAATTCCAGATGAAAGTCATCGATCTGATGACGCCGGCGGATGAAACCGATATCGCGCTGGAGGGACTGATGGTGGCCGATATGGCTACCGCTCAGGAAACGCTGGGGAAGGTTGGACGACTGGACCGCATCGACCTCATCCTTTCCGACCCCGACAGGGAAGTCCCGCGTCTATCGGACTGGCTGCCGGAAGGGATCGAAGTTGTCAATGCAGATGCCGGAGCCAACGCTACCTCCCAGATGACACAGGCCTTCGAAACGAATCTGACGGCCATGAGCTTCCTGGCCCTGATCGTGGGGATGTTCCTTATCTACAACACCATGACGTTTTCCGTGCTGCAACGTCGCTGGCTGATTGGAACGCTGCGTGTTCTGGGCGCAACCCGCGGGCAGGTCTTCACTCAAGTGCTGATCGAAGCCTTCTGTATCGGACTGGTCGGCACAATCATCGGACTCGGACTGGGATTCCTGCTAGCCCAGGGGCTCATTAAGCTGGTCACCAACACGATCAACGATATTTATTTCGTGCTCCAGGTTTCCGATCTACTGGTCTCCCCGACACCTTTTCTCAAGGGACTTGCCCTCGGTATCGGGGCCGCTGTGCTGGCTGCCATCCCGCCGGCGATCGAAGCGGCCTATTCGCCACCGCAGACCACTCAGCGCCGGTCCGTGGTCGAACGCCGTACCCGCGGACTGGTTAAATGGGTATTCGTCGGCGGTCTGATCTGTATGCTGCTGGCATGGGGGATGCTCAGCCTTCCCAGCAAGAGTCTGTTACTCGGGTTCAGCGCTCTCTTCCTGCTGATCCTTGGCTTCAGCCTGGCAACACCCGTGCCAACGCTTATATTCTCGTGGCTTTCCAGCCATCTATTTGGTAAAGCTTCGGGAATTCTGGGCCATCTTTCCGCTCGTGGCGTGAGCAGCGCCTTGAGCCGAACCGGCATCTCCATCGCCGCGCTGGCTGTCGCCGTATCGGCCACTATCGGGACCGGGGTGATGATCGGCAGCTTCCGATCGACTGTAGACGACTGGATCAGCCAGACTTTGCAAAGCGACGTCTACGTAACCGCCCCCCACCCGGTTGCCAGCCGGGTCGACGGCACCCTTCCCAACGAGGTCCTCGATCGTCTGAAAGAGGTGGAAAGCTACAAAGGAATAACGCTTCGCCGTGTGGTTCAGGTACAATCTCCTGATGGCAGGACCCAGGTGCTGGCCATCCGTCCGCCCGAAGCGAATTTTCGCGGATATGAATTGAAGAAAGGAAATGCCGATTCGCTATGGACGGAATTTGAGGCGGGCCAGGTGGTGCTGGTATCAGAACCATATGCTTACCGCCATGATGTGTCGACCGGGGATTCAGTCACCCTGCTGACCGCCGATGGATACGAAGACTTCACCATTGGTGGTGTATTCTACGACTATAGCGCCGACCGGGGGATGGTGATGATTTACCTCGACACCTATCAAGATCACTGGAACGATTTCGGCATCTCATCAGTGGGCCTGGATACAGACGGTGCCGGATCTCCCGAGATACTGATCGCAGAGGTCCGGGAAGCACTTGACGGCATCCCGCAAATTCTCATCCGGCCGGCGGGTGAGATTCGTGAGATTTCGATGGACGTATTCGACCGCACCTTCACCATCACCAACGTGCTTCGTATGCTGGCTGTAATCATCGCCTTCGTCGGGGTACTCAGCGCCATGATGGCCCTGCAACTGGAGCGCACCAGGGAACTGGGAGTGCTTCGCGCCACCGGGGTTACACCGCGCCAGCTCTGGGGAATGGTCGTCTCGCAGACCGGCCTGATGGGATTGATCGCCGGCCTGCTGGCCATGCCCCTGGGGCTGGTGATGTCCTCGGTGCTGATCGATGTTATCAATACCCGCTCGTTTGGGTGGAGTATGCGGACGGTGCTGCCGTGGGACGTCCTCGGCGAAGCAGTACTGCTGGCCGTCGGGGCGGCATTGCTGGCCGGCATTTACCCGGCCTGGCGTATGGCAAGAACATCTCCGGCTGTAGCATTGAGGGAAGAATGACAGTCCGAATCAAATATCTGCTACTCCTGCTGATCCTGATATTGACAGGCTGCGGACAAACCGAGTCGGGGACTGGTCCGGGGCTGGTATTCGATGTAGCCGATACATTGGGGGGAGATGTACCTGAAGGATATGCACGAGCAGAAACAGTCCGGGAATTCCACTTCCCGGCCGATCACGGGCCGCACCCGGACTTTCAAACAGAGTGGTGGTATTTCACCGGCAATCTGAACGATGAACAGGGGGCTCGGTACGGATTCCAGTTGACCTTTTTTCGAGTTGCGCTCAGTCCCGAAACTATCGACCGGGAATCGGACTGGGCGACCCGGCAGGCCTACATGGCCCATTTCGCCATTACCGATGCCGGTGGTAAAGAG
>CAZDMY010000185.1:0-5589 GCA_964506405.1 uncultured Dehalococcoidia bacterium
ATTGTGCACAGATCGCCTGGCTGCATCCCGAATGGGAGTTCCCTGATAATCCTTTTACTACCAGGGGAGGCCTCGTCCCGGAAGATGGAGAATCCGAAATCAGCCTGTCGCTTAAACGAGCCGGCTTCACTTATGATCGGATCAGCCGGCAAAACCTCGCGGATGCAGTTATGAGAGAGGGCCGTTTCCATATCGGGGCCGCACAGTACCAGGGCCTTCTTATCAGCCATATGGACGCAGCCTCCCCGGAAATGATAAATTCAGTCGAAAACCTGGCAGATAGTGGTATTCCGCTTTTGGTAATAGGGGGATTGCCCGATAGAGCGCCCGGATATACCGATTTCGAAGCACGGGATACGGCTGTGCAGGAAGCTTCACAGCGACTGGGTTTGAAGGCGATCTTCGCCGAAAGAGCTGCCCGGTCGGGAAGTGAAATGAGCGCAGCCGGGGTACAGCCGCTCTTGCGGCCAGTGGACGGATCGGCGCTCAAATTTGTGCCCGAATCGCGGCAGGCAGCCAACGGCCACATCATTCTACTCTTTAACGAATCGGATAACGACCAAACCCAAATGCTGGAGATTCTTTTACCGGCACAACAGGTTCAGGTATTCGATCCGCAAACCGGGGGGATTCTGGCAAGCTCAAGCCCGGACCAATCGGGAGCGCTTTCTGTTGAGGTAACCATTCCTGCAAGGCGATCGGTCATATTGTTCGCCCAATCTTGATCAATTGGTGTCAACGATGGAGAAAGAAACGTATTACACCGAGGAACTGCTCCGGGAAATACTGGAAAACTCCTATGATATCATCTACCGGTTGAACATGAAAACCGACCAGTTCGATTATATCAGCCCTTCGTCTCAGTTCTTCGGTTACAATCCTGAAGAGATCAAGGAACGGGGAATTAACCAGATTCTGGAACTGGTTCACCCTGAGGACAAAGATCGGTTGTATGAAGGTTTTAGTATATTAACAGAATCGGAGGATGTATCCTCCAGCGTTGAATTCCGCCTTAAGGACAGAGGCGGAGGATATCGCTGGATGAGCGATACACGGTCGCTGGTGCGTACCGACGATGGTAAAGCTGCGGCAATCGTCGGCACTATACGGGATATCAGCCGGGAGAAACAGGCGGAAGAGGATCTACGAAAAGCCAAGGAACAGCTTGAATCAAAGGTCAGGGAGCGTACCGCCAGCCTTGAAGAAGCAAATACAGCCCTGAGGGTTCTGCTCAAGAAACGAGAGGAAGACTTAAAGGAAATCGAAGAAAAGATCCAGTTGAATGTCAAGGAACTCGTTTCACCTTATGTCGACCGGTTGAAAAAGACGGGGCTGGATGAAGTGCAGCAATCAGCCCTTCAATTACTGGAATCCAATCTGGAAGGCATCGTATCGCCGTTCATCCGCTCGCTTTCTACCCAGTATCTGAAGCTGACCCATACTGAAATTGAAGTGGCAAACCTGGTAAAACAAGGGAAATCAGCCAAGGAAATCGCCGATCTGCTTAATATGTCTCCCAGAACCATCGATACACATAAATATCATATTCGCAAAAAACTTGGACTGAAGAGTAAGAAAACCAACCTCAGAAATTATCTCCTCTCTTTTTCTTAATGCGTATATTTTATACGCAACTTCTACGCATTCATCACGTAACATTTACCACGAAATCGATGTTAATATGTCAGTATCAAAATATCAAAGGAGGGAGTATATGCGTATCATATTCACGATCCTGGCAGCCCTGCTGATATCAGTACTGACAGGCTGTGGAAGCGAAGGCGATTCCCAGACAACATCTCCAATCGGCAACGGGGAAACGGTAACCATCACCATCGGGAACATCACGGATTTAACTGGCCCGGGAGCTGAAGGGATCGAACTTACCAATGTAGCGCTTGAGGATATGGCCAGCTATTATAACGATAATAACTTAATACCAGGCGTAAGGTTTGAGGTAGTCCATTGGGATGGACAACTGGAATCTGCCAGAACCGTGCCCGGTTATGAATGGCTTAAGCAGAAAGGGGCAGATATCATATCAACCTGCGCCCCCGGTGTCGCGGTAACGCTTGAACCAATGGTAAACAGGGAGAAATTCGCGTTGTTTACTCAGGCAGGCGAGTTGAGTGCCATCGAACCTCCCGGATACGTTTTCTGTCTCGGGTGCATTCCGCAGTACGAAGCCTACACGTTGCTTTCCTGGATTGCCTCAAACGACTGGGATTACCAGGAGAACGGCCCGGCCCGGATTGGCGTTGCTGCCTGGCAGGAGCCATATGCAATTGGTTTTTCGCAGGCAATCCGGGAATACGCCGAAGCGCATCCGGATCAGTTTGAGTATGTCGCCGGCTATCTGCCGAGTTTTAAGTTCGATTGGGACAGCGAAGTCGAACATCTTAAAGACTGTGATTACATCTTTCCGCCAATAATATTGCAGGAGTTTGCTAAAGAACTTCGTAATGTTGGAAGCGATGCAAAGCTGATCGGCGGAGCATCACATACCGGGTATTTCGATCAAATCACACATGCAGGAGCATGGCCGGCTATTGACGGCATGTTGTTCATTTTTACCGGAGCCTGGTGGACGGAAGACCTCGATGAAGTGCAATTCAATAAAACGATTATTAACGAGTATCATCCGGGCCAACTTGAAGAGATAACCCGCCATTCGGGCTATGGAGCACTCTCTCAATATCGAGGTATGTTCGACCTGATAGCGCATACGGTGGAAAAAACCGGCCCCGAGGGATTCAGTTCCGAGGCGCTCCATGAAACCGCTCAATCATGGAGCTTCCCCTGGGATTATCGAAGCGACTACAGCTTCGGCCCGTCAAAACGCTACATGCTCAATGACCTGTGTATTCAACAGGCAAGTGCCGCCGCCGAAAATCTGGTGCGCTACGACCCCCAGTGGTATCCGGTTGTAACCAAACCGTGATCGGAGGATTGGCAGCAGAGATTGGAAGGATTATGTTCATATGATTGGAATCGACCAGCAAATAGAAGCGAGGGCAAATGAGATATTAACTCAGCTTACGCTCGACGAAAAATGCCGCATGATGTATGGCGATATGCCGTTCTGGGCCGGTATCGGCGATATGGTTGCGGGAGGTTATGCACATCACACCTGGAACGCAGGCGCACTTCCCCAACTTGGTATCGGTGGTATACGTTTTGCCGATGGCCCGCGCGGTCTCGTATTGGAAGGAGCAACCACCTTTCCGGTGACTATGGCAAGAGGCGCTACCTGGGATACCGAACTGGAAGAAAGGGTTGGTAAAGCAATGGGTTCGGAGCTGCGTTCATACGGGGGCAACCTGTTCGGCGGGGTATGCATCAACCTGTTACGACATCCAGCCTGGGGACGGGCCCAGGAAACCTATGGCGAAGATCCATATCACCTGGGGGAAATGGGCGCAGCACTTACCCTGGGCGTTCAGCAGCATGCCATGGCATGTGTGAAGCACTTCGCCCTGAATTCGATGGAGAACAGCCGCTTCACATTGGATGTTCGCATCAGTTCACGCCCCCTGCATGAAATCTACCTGCCCCACTTCAAACGAGTAGTTGACCAGGGTGTGGCCGCCGTAATGAGCGCTTACAATAGCGTCAACGGCGAATGGTGCGGGCAACATAAAATCCTTCTGAGTGATATATTGAAAATGCAATGGGGATTTAAGGGTTTTGTGCTGAGTGATTTTGTCTTCGGCATGCGTGATGCTCAAAAGGCGGCTCTGGCGGGGCAGGATCTGGAAATGCCTTTCCCCATGCTTTACCATAAACGACTGAAAAAACTGGCCGAAGAAGGCAGGGTTCCGGTTGAGCGAATCGATGATGCCGTCCTGCGGCTTCTCCGCGGGCAGTTTTCACTCCCGTCGGATAGTGGGTATAGTTCAGATCTGGTCGGATGTGAAAAGCACCGGGAACTGGCCCGTGAAGCCGCCCGTAAATCGTTTGTCCTTCTGAAAAACGAACGGGATTTATTGCCGCTTAAGAATACAAAAAAGCTGGCGGTGATCGGCCGGCTGGCCGGCATCCCGAACACGGGTGACCGGGGATCGAGCAACACTCATCCGGCTTACGTAGTAACACCCCTGAAAGGAATTGAAAAAGCGCTGGCAGGGAAAACGGATGTTCACTATCACGACGGAGCGGACCTCACTAAAGCTCAGGAGGTTGCCCGCAGCGCCGAGGCGGTGATACTGGTGGTCGGGTATACGTATGAAGATGAAGGGGAATTCGTTTCACCGGATACCCGCAAAGCACTGATGTCTTTTTTCCCACGCCCTTCATTAAGAGAGATTCCGGCAGTGCTGAAACTGGCTATTAAGAATCTTGCCAGCAGAAAAACGAAATCGTTTTCGCCGGGCGGCGATCGAGATTTACTTACGTTACGTTCGCAGGATGAGGACCTGATCAGAGCAGTTACACATGCTAATCCCAATACGATCGTGGCTGTGATGGGCGGTAGTGCTATCATCATGGAAAACTGGCGCGAACTGGCACCTGCCATACTCATGATCTGGTATCCCGGTATGGAAGGTGGACATGCGCTGGCCGACGTTCTTTTCGGGAAGGTGAGCCCCGGCGGAAAATTGCCTTTCGTCATTCCAGCATCCGCCGAACACCTGCCCTTTTTCGACCGAGATGCAACTGAAATCGAGTATGATCTCTGGCACGGTTATCGAAAACTCGATCGTGATGGAAACCAGCCCGCCTTTGCTTTCGGATTCGGACTTAGTTATACTACGTTCAGTTATTCCGATCTCATACTTGAGCAAGATCAACTCAAACCGGAAGATACGATAAAAGTAAGCCTGCAAGTTACCAATACTGGTGAATTTGCGGGTGAAGAGGTGGTACAGTTATACGTCTCGGCAATCGGATCATCGGTAGAGCGTCCGCCCAAAGAATTGAAGGCATTTACCAGGATATCATTACAGCCCGGAGAAACGAGACCGGTTATATTCGAGTTACCCGTCGTTCAACTGGCTTACTTTGATGAAACGCAAATGGAATTCGTAGTTGAGCCGATTGAATATGAATTGATGGCGGGTTCTCATTCTCTGGACCCAAATTCACTGAAGGCGCGCTTCAGTATTTCCGGTTGAAACAGTACCCGCGCTATTGATTAACCACGAGGTAACACATGAAATGCTTTCTGGGCATCGATGTCGGCACCACCGGCACAAAGGCGCTCCTTCTCCCTGAGAGAGGGGGAATTGTCGCCCAGGCAACTTCAACATATCCCTTGCTGACTCCTAAAGCAAATTGGGCCGAACAGAATCCCGAGGACTGGTGGCAGGCTGCTATAAGCAGCGTTCGCGAATGCCTGGCCCGGGCGGATGGACGCTCCGAAAAGAGTATTGAAGTGCAGGCCATCGGGTTGACGGGGCAAATGCACAGCGCCGTCTTTCTGGATTCCGATGGCAAGGTGCTGCGACCCGCGATCCTGTGGTGCGATCAACGCACCGCGTCCCAGTGCCGGGAAATAGTCGATACCATCGGATTCGACCGGTTGATCCGCCATACCTCAAACACCGCATTACCCGGATTCACCGCCCCTAAGATCCTGTGGCTGCGGGA
>CAZDMY010000186.1:0-5548 GCA_964506405.1 uncultured Dehalococcoidia bacterium
TACAATAGGCGTTCTCGTTATCACCGATGATTTCTGTTTCCACTTCCATTACGAAGTCGTCAAAAAACTGGCCTAGACATGTCACTGGAAATGTATCGGAATCTCCCCGATCGTATATATGCAATTCTTCGTTCCTTACAAACGCAAATGCGTTTTCGTCTGACCCGCTTGCCCAATTACCTCTGTTATACCGAAAATCATCAGAATAAAGTAAATCGCCAATAGGGGGGAGTGAACCCTTATTATTAGTAAGGGTTGGGGTTACAAAGGATTCTTTGTTATTCAACGAAGAGGAATTATCTGATGAGTCGCTTTTAGTAGGCTTAGTGGTTATTGAAATATCGGTATCTTGCAGTGTCGATGTTTCAGAATCAGATGAGCATGCAGTAAATACCGTTGGAAGTACTGCTAATAGCATAATCAAGAAAAACCTTACCATAGATAACCTCCAATACCGAACTCAGGCCTTCGGGTAAAGCTGGGTTGATGGTTAGTTACTGAACTTCTCTTGGAGCGTTTTGTTTTTGAAGCTCACATTCGAGCAAATTATTACCACAAACCCTTTCTGTGTAAGATTATAACATGTTGGTAAAGCCTTGCAATTCGTAGTTACAATTAATGCAAATGTTGAAATCCGCATATTTTACCAGGCGAATATTTGGTAGTGTTAAAGGGTGGCAGCTCAGTATATTTTTCTACTTTGGCAACGATATATTAAGCCAAGTATTATAAAAAAGAATGACTGACGATTTATGATCAGCAGAATTCCAGCCAAACAAATAAGTGCTTAACCTGAGTTACCTGTTAGGCATCTAATTCAAATGAATGACAGTATCGTTTCGACTTGCATAGTTGCCACTGAAGTACCGCATTGAGGTTGATAGACAAAAGTAACAGAATATCACAATATATCGTTCGTTACTCTGCGGCGCATTTGCGAATTGCGCGGGAATGGCGTGTGCTTTTGGGGAAAGGGGGCCGCAACGATGCTGCGGGGCCCCACTTGAATCCTCAATATCTTCCTATCCGCCGGATTCTTCCAGTAGTTGCGCTCTTAAAGCAGCCTGGCTCTCCTTCTTGGCGGATGGTTTTCCTGCCGGCTCATGCAGTGCTTCCTGCCATTCCGGATTGAAAAGCAGATCGAGGATATGCAATGCCGGTTTCTCAGGAGCGAGAGCATCGCGGCAACTGGCGCAATAAGTGACGATATCGGCTTCTGCCTGTGCCGCGCGGCTTCTGGCCATGGTCTTGGAAAGCGGCATATTGGCAAACGGTATTTGGCCTCCCTGGCCGCAGCAAAGGGTGAGATCGCGCGAGTAAGGCATTTCCTGTATCTGATGACCGGCCCTGGTGATCAGGAACCGGATGGCATCCTGCATCCCGAATTCCCATCTCGCCCTGCATGGATCGTGGATGGTAAAAACATGCTGGTGATTGCCGGGAATATCCGGTGATTCGATCTCGGCCAGCACCTCGTATACTGAGCGAATTCGATAGGGGCGTTCATACTCGGTGAACGCGTAATAGCAGTTGGGACATGCTACGATCAGCTCTGAGGCTCCCAGTTTTTTCATTTCGGCATCTACCTTTTCAAGTGTTTGCCGGAAAAGGTCATCTTCACCGACCTCGCGCCTGGCGGCACCACAGCATCCCAGCATAATGCCGACATCCCGCAGGTGTTGCTTCAAATGCGTATAAGTTTGAATGACCAGACGACTGGAATGGCCCGAAAGATGGCAGCCCGGGAAGAATACCCGTTGGCAACCATCACTGCCCTGGCTGGTAAGTGCGATGGCAAAGTTATCGGACAGCACCCATTCCTGGTCCTTATCAATAAATTTCTTCTGCACCGGCAGGGGGCCTTTTTCCTGCCGTAATTTAAGGTAAGCCCGGCCAATATTCAATTCGCTGGGGCAAATGGTTTGGCATAAGTCACACATCGTACAGGAATAGAGGGTTTTATTGGTGGCACCAGCGGCTTCAATATCGGATATAATCGATTCTCTCGATCCGAACAGACTGCCCAGGAAGCTGCATTCGCGCAAGCAAAGCCCGCAATTAACGCACTGTTCGTAAATCTCCTGCAGGCTGGGTTCGTTGTATCGAGAGGTTTTTCTCCTTTCCACCCGGGTGCCTGGTGCGGGTGGGGCGGGGATGCTGCGGGCTGGTACGCGCGAAACGGCGTGGTAGAGAGAAGGGCAGGCATCAGCGCACGAACTGCACTTAATACATTTCTCCTGATTGACGATGTGGACCGTTCTCAACCAACTGTCGATCGCTTGAACCGGGCAGCTCTGGAAACAGAGCGTGCATGCTCTGCACGCCGCAGGATCGATGTAATAAGCGGTCAATGCCGGACATACACCAGCCGGGCAACGTTTATCGTATATATGGGCTTCGTACTCATCTCGGAAATACCGGATGGTAGAAAGGACCGGATTAGGCGCGGATTTTCCCAGACCGCAAAGGGAACATTTGGCAATAGTCTCGCCATACCCCTCAAGCCGTTCAATGTCACCGGGGCGGCCCTCTCCAGCAGCGATCCGTTCCAGTATTTCCAGGACGAGACCAGTGCCGATCCGGCAGGGGGTGCATTTCCCGCAGGATTCCTCCTTGGTAAACTCCAGAAAGTACCGGGCCACATCGACCATGCAGGTATCTTCATCCATCACCACCATACCGCCAGATCCCATAATGGAGCCGGCCTCGTTCAGCGAATCGAAGTCGACCGGCCGGTCAAGTTCACTTGCCGGAAGGCAACCGCCCGATGGACCGCCGGTTTGTACCGCTTTGAATTGCTTACCTCCCAGAATGCCGCCACCAATATCGAAGATGATCTCCCGAAGGGTCATGCCCATGGGGACTTCTATCAGCCCGCTGTTAACCACCTTTCCGGTCAGAGCAAAAACAGCGGTGCCGGTGCTGTTGGGAGTACCAATGCCGGCATACCATTCAGCTCCTCTCAGGATAATTACCGGCACGGTAGCAAAGGACTTCACATTATTCAAAGAAGTGGGCAAGCCCCAGAGGCCGGATTCCACCGAACGGGGTGGCTTGACACGCGGCATACCGCGCTTTCCTTCTATCGAGTACATCAGCGCGCTGGCCTCGCCGCAAACGAAAGCACCGGCACCCTCCCGGATCTCCAGGGTGAATTGGAAACCAGATCCTAGAATGTCATCACCCAGGAATCCTCTTTCCTTGGCCTCCTGCAGCGCGATCGTCAAGCGCCGGATGGCCAGGGGATATTCAGCGCGAACGTAGATATAGCCTGTGTCGCTGCCAATTGCATAGCCGGCAATGATCATTCCCTCGATAACGCTGTGCGGGTCGCTTTCCAGGATACTTCGGTCCATGAAAGCGCCGGGGTCCCCTTCATCGGCATTGCAGATAACAAATTTAGGTTCCCGGTCCGATATACGCGCCTGGGCCCATTTTCGTCCGGTGGGAAAACCCGCTCCTCCTCTGCCTCGCAGGCCGGAGCGAGTAATCTCTTCTATAACCTGTTCCGGTGATATTCCCAGGAGAACTTTTCGTAAAGCGTCGTATCCACCGACAGCAAGGTATTCCTCAATATTCTCCGGATTAATGTGGCCGCTGTTACGCAGCACGATATGTTGTTGTTTTACATAATATGGAATATCAGCGTAGTTGCGAATGGGCTGCCCGTTACTATCATGATAGAGGAGCCTTTCCACCGGCTGCCCGTCGGGAAGCATGGATTCGGCTATGTCTGGAGCGTCTTCCGGGGTTACTCGAGTGTAGAAAGTACCCTCGGGATCGATCAGGACGATAGGGCCCTCCTGGCAAAGGCCCGGGCATCCGGTCAACTTAACATCAACCGTATCGGATAGTTCGAGCCGTTCGATCTCTTCAACGATGGCTGTTTGAATTCTGTCCGAGTGGCTTGAAAGACAGCCCAGTGCCTGACATACCAGGATAGCACGTTTGGTTTTACCATCAGGATGAGCGTATTCGGTGTTTGGCATCCGGTTCTCCTTGAATCTTTTGTAAATTTAGGAAAACAGCATTTCCCGCAAGGTACCACGCCACAACCTGGGTTGAAAACGACCGGGAATGAAATCCCTGCCGAAGGATCATCACAATGGGGCCTTATTTTCTCCCCTTACCTCGAATGACAAGGTCCTCCAGGGTGGTTGATTCCAGTACGTCGTTTGCTGCCTGTGTTACTTTATTCCAGGTATCCAGCAACAGGCATGTGTCTGCACGAGGACAAATCTCCGGGCTGTCGGCACATTCCGTGAAAGCGGTGGTGCCTTCAGTGATCTGGATCACCTCGCGCAGGTTGATTTCTGATGGTGGTTTGGCCAGCGTGTAACCACCGTTTGCGCCTCTGATCGCTCTTACCAGATTGGCTGCCTTCAGGGGAAGGAGCAGTTGTTCCAGGTACCGGACGGATATATCTTCCCTTTCGGCAATCTCCCGGACCAGGATAGGCCCCTGGTTTGCATGAATGGCCAGATCAAGTAACGCCCTGATAGCATACCTCGATCGTGTGGAGAGCCTCATATGAGCAACCTAAATATCAGTAATCTCATCATAATGGTAGTATAGTTCGGCATGAGTGTATTGTCAATCCCTGTTACACTGGTTTTGCTACGGTGAAAAGGATTGTATGCGAAAGCCGGATAATGCTGGGATTGCCGTCATTTGGCTTTCTTAGCTTCCTTTTCCTTCTCCAGTTTATCGAGCTTGCAGTATCCACCCTCTCCGGTGAAAGCTGTCTCCAGGCAGGTGTTGCAATAGATACATTTCTTTATCTCTTTAACCCGTCCCTCTTTGGCCTTATTTGCCCATTCGGGATCTCGGATAATCTGGCGGCATACGCCTATCAGGTCCGCCTTCTCTTCTTCAATCAATTGCTCTGCCAGTTCCGGCGTCGGGATTTTGCCCGCGGTCATTATCGGCGTATTGAACCCAGCTTTGCGGACGGCTTTGCGGATGGTATCGGCCAGATAAACATTGCAGCCCTCGGGGTTGTCGTTCTGAGGCATGCAGCGAAATCCGGAGTATCCGCCCCATGGCGGATAGGGAACCGGCAGGCCGAATGGGTCCGTTCCGGGTGAATCCTCGTACTTGCCACCGGCCGAGACACTGATGTAGTCAAACCCCATCTCCGCCAGCTTGACAGCGATTTTCGGGGTATGGAGCAGGGTGTTGCCCCCGATGATGAAATCCTCACCGTTGATGCGGATGCCGATGGGGTAATCCCGTCCGAGCTCTGAACGAACCCGTTCGTAAACCTCGCGGGTTAGCTGTAATCTCTTGTCCAGATTACCGCCATACTCATCCTTACGCTTGTTGTTAGCTGACATGAAACTGGCGAGAATGTAGCCATGGGCTCCGTGAAGCTCAACGGCATCGAAGCCGCATTCTCTGGCGCGGACCGCACCTGCGGAGAAGAACTCAGGAGACTGCCTGATCTGTTCCTCGGTAACTTCCTCGACCTTCTGCTTCCACCCTTTGGCAATCTTGAGCCAGTCGTATATCTGAGGGACGATCTTTGTTTCGGTCTCGGAGTGGATAC
>CAZDMY010000187.1:0-4857 GCA_964506405.1 uncultured Dehalococcoidia bacterium
GCCCTATGATGAAGAACCAGGATTTGCTCCACGTTCGATGCGCATGCCACAGATGCAGAGCGCCGTGGTGGAGACCACCGGCTACGCCACGCTGGCTCTGATCCAGCATGGTGACGCCTTTAACGCTTCAAGAGCAGCGAAATGGCTGGTATCCCAGCGCAACGCCTACGGCGGTTACGGTTCGACGCAGGATACTGTGGTCGCATTACAGGCATTGATCGAGTTTTCAACCGACGCTCGTTCGGATGTTGACCTTGCCGTAACCATTAAAACGGGAGAGGATGAGCACGAATTGATTATTACCGAAGGGAACTTCGATGTGCTCCAGATCGTTCAGGTTCCGATCAACGAAGAGGTCACCATTATCGTTGATGGCGAAGGCGAGGCAATTGCCCAGAAAGTGGTCCGGTACAATATGCCTGAAGTGGATCAGGATGTGGAGCCGATCCTTTCGGTTGAGGTCAACTACGATGCTGCCGAAGTTGAGGTAAACGACCGCGTCACGGTCACTGCCGAAATCGCATTCAATCCTATAATGGATATGGAAGCCGGGATGGTGGTGGTGGATATCTCGATCCCCACCGGGTTCGCTCCGGTTACCGACACTATTGAGAGTATCGTTGACAGCGATGACAATATCAAGCGCTACGAGATCGCCGGACGCAAGGTGATTTTCTATATCGAGAACCTGTTCCCCGGCGACGAGGTAATGCTCGAATTCGAGGTTCAGGCCCAGTATCCGGTAAAAGCCAAGGGCACCACCTCCGAGGTGTACTCCTATTACAAACCAGAGATCAAAGGCGAGAGCTTAAGTGAAGGGATTGTGGTAACGGAATAGAACGGCACTTGAAAAGTCACCAGGGGCGGGCTTATAGCACCGCCCCGCCTTTCATTTACAGAGTCGTCCGGTTGACTTATAATATTAAAAACTTCGTTTATTGTTTGAAAGCAAATATGGAAAAACACCAATACCTGCTTCCGTTTGGAATCATCTGTATCCTGGCTGCAATTGCGGTTTATTCTATCGCCTATTTTTCCTGCGAAGAAAAACTGGAACCACAAGAGATAATTGCCAGGTGCCAGGCCAAGATGTACGGGCTGCAATCCTACCGGGCAGAGATTGTTTCAACCACCGTTACAAGCGAAGGGGCAAAGGTTAACTCGAACAAAACAGCATATGTTGCACCCGATCGCTATCATTGCAGAAGTGACGGAGAGGACAGCTGGCTGGAATACATTTTTATCGGCAATGACCAGTATTACCGTGCTTCCTACGGCCCGGAGTGGCGAAAGGGAGGGGTATTTGATAACAGGCAAATCATGATACAGATTTCAGACAATTTTAAAATACTGGGCTCACTTCGAAATGTAGACAAGTTACCAAACCAAAACATCGACGGGGCTGAATGCTATCACTACCGCACAGAGCAGCGTGCCGATATTGATATTGAAGCTCAGATTCAGGCGGTCAAAGAACAGCTTTTCGATAACCCTGAACTCCTCTCCGGCACCGATTCTATGAGCATGGACGAAATCCTGGCACAGTACCGGGAACAACTGGAACGAGCGGCTCAGGGGCAGACAACAATCGACTTATGGATCGATAAAGAGGACTACCTGTTGCGCCAAATGGAAATTACGAAACATTCACTGGAAGCCGACCCCGAGGGTAATGAAACATGGGGAACTATAACCTCTGAATACAGATGGTATGATTTCAATGAGCACATCGAAATTGCAGCACCTCCCTTAGGCGATAGTCCAGCGGAACCCGAAACGACGCCATCACCGGTTTCTTTAATAATGCCGGGCACACCGGTTTTCCATGCAGAAGCTGGAACTGAAGCGCTCACCCCATAAATCAGCTTCCCCTTTTCTTCAAATCTACCTCCACAACTTCGTAATTTGACGTCACTTTCTCAGCCCTCTAGAATGAATTCAGGTTACCCCGCACGCAACAAGGGAGAATAAAAAATGAGTTCAAACGAAAACATACGTAAACTGGCCGAGATGAACAATAAGGGCGAATCGAAAGCTATGATTAAAATCCTCGAGCACCTGCTGAACGATGAAGAAGCTGGATTCATTCTTAACCTGCCGGCCCCTGTCGAAGAGGTGGCAGCATCGCTTGCGGTGAGTCAAAAGGAGGTGGAGGAAAGAATCCTCGATCTGGCGCGGCGCGGCTTGCTGGTCCGGTCGCGAAAGGGTTATCGTTATCCACGCGATCCCGGCACCCTGCATGATAATATCCTCTCCAGCGATCCGCAGTATATCCCATATGGTACAGAAGCGCTCTGGATGAAACTGTATGAGGGAGAGCAGTGGTGGCGTGAGATCGGCGAGACACTTGCCAGCTACGGTTTGCTGGTAATGAGGGCGATTCCGGCCGAGAAATCGATCTCTTCCGATATCGAACTTCTGGAATGCGAAAGCATGACCAAGATCATCGAAGCCAACCACGACCTGATCAGCGTTCGAAATTGCTGCTGCCGGGTAGGGGCGAAAAAGTGTCATAACCCGATCGATGTTTGCATCCAGTTCAAGCGGCGGGCTGAATATGACCTGTTTCGAAGCAGTGGCAGAAAAGTCTCCGCGGACGAGGCGGTTTCGGTTGCCTTGAAAGCGGTAGGAGCCGGACTGGTTCCCACCGTAACCAACGTTTCCGTTGTAGACAACCTGGAGTTCATCTGCTTCTGCTGTGGCGATTGCTGTATGGTGCTTGACCCACTGATACGGCTTCAAAAGGCGTTCGATGTCCTTGCCCCCAGCCGTTTTGAAGCGAAGATCAATAACGAAAAGTGCAATGGCTGCCGCCATTGCGTCCCTCGCTGCCAGTTCGGGGCTATTGAAATGAAACCGGTGGGAGGCGAAATGAAGGCTGTTCTCGATCCGGACAAGTGTATCGGTTGCGGGGTTTGTGAACTTTCCTGCATACCGGGGGCAATTGTTATGGAACAAGTACGTCCTCCCGAATTCATTCCGGAAACTATCACGGGCCCTTCGGCTATCATTCATTGACAGGTTCCCGACCGTGAAAAACCTTCATTACTCGGTTGCACAAGCGGGTTTGATAGCATATAATGTGAGAAATCTGATATTCTCTACCGGATGCATCGCTGATACAAGGTGCAATCATCGTGCAAAAACAGCACCCTTTACGGTATTCCTGGAAAATCCGAACGAACTCCCCGGAGTTGGTCCTTACCACACTGGCAAACGCCATCGAGGATTCGGGATACCGCCTTCATAAAAGACCTCAGACCGCATGGCCGGGATCTGAAGTAATCGGCCGACGCATCATTGCCTCACCCAAACCCCGAATGCTCCTCCTGGGGCTGGCCAGCATTGCCGGTGCAATCGGGCTTTTCTACAATTCTCTTCGCGGATCCATTAGCACCGGGGACATCTTCCAGATAGTAGTCGGTATTATCCTGAGTGTACTGGGCATTCTCTTTATAATCGACAGCTCAAAACTATTCCGGCTCTCTCTGGTGGGGCGTATCGAACGTGAGACCTACCACACCGGGGCAGACATGGTAGAGAGCATCGTAACCGCTCATATTCTGGGCAATCGAAGGCCGATCTGGATAACCTTCGACCGCAACCGGCAGCAGAACGACAAAATACCTCGCGAGCAACTGGTCCTGGAAGAGAACTTCACTGAACTTCAATTTCGGTTGGAAAGCATCCTTCCTGCACTGGCCGGGAAACGACCAGGCTGAAAATCGGTTATCAGCACAATTAGATATAACAAGGAGGCATGATGGGAATCTGTTATCAGAACAAAACCCTCAAGGAAGTTGTTGATGAAAGGGAGCGTTTGTTCAAGGAGACCGGTTACGCTTACGGGCTCGAAAACCTGCCTCTCATGGACGATGACCCGGTTGAATTCATGCGCTTCCAGATGAAACTGGTCGCCGCCTGCATAAATTCCCGAGAGATGGCCAAGCTCATCTCGGCAAATCCCATGTCCATCATTCAGGGTGAGTTACTGTTCATGCTCGCCAATCCGGAGGGGGACATCGTGGCCGCTTCTTACGGTCTGGCGGGCCATCTTCAGTGTGCCCCATTTATCATCAGGAGCATCGCCGACCTCAACTTCGAAGAGGATCCGGGCATCTATTCCGGTGATATCTTTTCTACTAACGACGCGTACTATGGAACCCCTCACAACGCCGATTGCTACACATGGTTACCGATCATTTACCAGGATGAACTTGTCGGATGGACTTTTGGATTGAACCATATCGTCGATGCAGGCGGAATTCAACCCGGCGGCCTTGGGACCATCTCCACCAGCGTCTTCACCGATGGTTTCACCTATCCGCCCACTAAGACCGGAAGGAACTTTAAACAGGAGAGGTGGTGGGATCTCCACTGGAAGCGTCGGACGCGCACGGAGTTGTTCAACGTACTTGACGACAAGATGCGAGCTGCCGGGGTCGTCTCCCTCCATGATAGTATACTCAAGATCATTGAAGAGTTTGGCATCGAGTACTATCGTGAAGGATTGCGTGAGATTATTGAGAGGGAACGGCGATTGCTGATCAACCGGATCAAGACCATGGCAGTGCCGGGTATCTATCACTTTCTTCAGTTGAAGAGAGTGGAATACAAAAATACTCTTGGCAAGCTGTGGCCGGCTTCAAACCGGAACTGGTTTCTCAATAAACCGGGGGAACTGCACATCCGACCCGATGGAACCCTGCTCACCAACCTCGAAGGCCTGAGCAGCGAGGCTGATTTTCACTGTAACTGCTACGAATCGGGCGTACGGGCAATGAATTCGCTTGGCCTCTGGCCGATGTTCGCCTACACCGAGACACTGAACACCGCCTTGTGGTATATAACCGATTG
>CAZDMY010000187.1:4867-5521 GCA_964506405.1 uncultured Dehalococcoidia bacterium
CACATTCCACCGGGCTCGATGTTCAATCCGCAGAACCCCTGGGCTCCTACCGTGATGGGACTGGGAGAGGTGGGCGGATATAATTACCTGCCCAACCGCTGCCTCAGTTACGCGTTCTTCGCCAGAGGTTTTCTGGAGGAAACCATGCCGCTCGACGGTGCGGGGGTCGGTTACGGTGTTCAGGGCCTTTTAGCTGATGGATTCCCCTGGGCAGGTGGTGATATGGCACTCATCACCTGCTGGGGCGAAGGGGGAATGGCCTATCGCGATGGCTTTTCGGCATCCTACTGCGGTCCCAATCCGCAACCTGACCAGGGTGAAACCGAATTGGCCGAATTCCTTCAACCTACTCAGTTGAACCTGGGGCGGAACTTGATAACCGACTTCTGCGGGCACGGAAAGTACCGGGGAGGTCTGGAAGTGGGAATGCTCCAGATGGTAAATCAGCCGGGCCAGGCGCTGGTGATCGCCACTTTCGCATCGACCAGCGGAATGGGAGGTAACGCCCTGGGCATGTCCGGGGGCTACCCAAGGGCAAACGACGTCGTGGTCTACGCCCACGATACCAACATCAGAGAACTAATCGATCAGGGAAAGCATTACCCTCGGGATTTGGTTGAAATGATGGCGATGATCAAGGAAGGAACTCTGAAG
>CAZDMY010000188.1:0-5439 GCA_964506405.1 uncultured Dehalococcoidia bacterium
GTTTTTTTTGATTGGACTGTTTCCCCTTCGGTTAGATTTTATATGATGGAATTCGTTAGGTGGATATGGAATCGAATTTCAGTTATGATTAGAAAGCGTAAGCGCATAAAGCGGATAGTATGATGGAAAAAAGAAAAGATATTGTTTCCCGTCGTGTGCAGGCGATACCGGCATCCGGGATCCGCAAGTATTTCGATCTCATCAACTCGATGGATGGCGTGATCTCCCTTGGGGTTGGTGAGCCGGATTTCGTCACGCCCTGGCACATTTCAGAAGCCGGAATATATGCCGTGGAAAAAGGCTATACCATGTATACTTCCAATTATGGCATTATCGAGTTACGAGAGGAGATTGCGAAAAACCTTTACCAAAGGCATGGACTCAAATACGATCCCTATACCGAAATACTCGTCACCTCCGGCTCCAGTGAGGCATTGGATCTGGCTATGCGTGCCGTTCTGGATCCGGGCCAGGAGGTGATAATTGCCGATCCAAGCTATGTTGCGTATATGCCATATGCACTTCTTTCGGAAGGGAAGATCGTCCCGGTTCCGACGTTTGCGGGCAACCGGTTTGAAATCCGTTCAGAAGATATAGCTGAAAGAATAACAGGGCAAACCAAAGCAGTGTTATTGGGGTATCCCAATAATCCCACAGGGGCGACGCTCGGTCGGAAATGTGCTGAAGGAATCGCGGAACTGGTTGAACGGAACGGCCTGATTGCGATCTCCGACGATATTTACGACAGGTTGGTTTACAACGGCGAGCACACTTGCCTGGCATCGCTTCCGGGGATGAAAGAGCGGACCATCCTGGTTAACGGCTTTTCCAAGGCTTATGCCATGACCGGCTGGCGGATCGGATATGCAGCGGCGCCGGCAGATATCATAGAAGCCATGATGAAGGTACACCAGTATGTAATGATGTGCGCGCCGATCATGGGCCAGATGGCTGCGGTGGAGGCACTGCGTAATGGTGAAGAAGCGGTTCAGCATATGGTGGCGGAATACGATCGCCGCAGGCGTGTCATTATTGAAGGGTTGAACAGTATCGGACTGGATTGCTTTGAGCCCAACGGGGCGTTCTATGCATTTCCCTCCATAAAATCCACCGGACTTTCATCCGAAGAGTTCGTCGAAAGGCTCCTGAAAGAAGAGAAGGTAGTGACTGTCCCGGGCTCAACGTTCGGGGAGTGCGGGGAGGGCTATATCCGTTGCTGTTATGCAGTGGCTTTGACTGATATCGAAGAGGCGCTGGAGCGGATGGGCAGGTTCGTGGGTAATTTATAGATCGTAATGGTTAATAACTGGTCCACTGGTTGCATAAATCAGCGTAATGCGAGCTTTTAGCCCTTATCCCCTTCGATGCACCGCGGCGGCCTCAGGGCGAGGGGAAGCATGCAAATAAAGGCTACCAGCCCGTTCGTGCTGAGCTAAATCGAAGTATGAACGGGCGACGTTACGGTTAATCAACCAAGCAGATACTGGCTATTGCAACTGGAGAAGAAATGAAACAACCACTGGAAGGCATCCGTGTCCTCGAATGGGGGGCTTATCATGCCGGACCGGGCGCAGCCGCTATCCTCGGCGACCTCGGTGCTGACGTCATCAAGATCGAGGATCCGAATGGAGGTGACCCCTCCAGAAATTCATTTCTGGTCAACCGCAGTTCATTTCGATTGCCCAATGGCGAAAGCTTGTGGAACGAATGTGCCAATCGCAGCAAAAGGAGCATCGCCCTTAATTTGAAGACTCAGGCCGGCAAAGAGATCGCCTACAGACTTGCATCTAAATCGGATGTGTTCTTAACTAATTTCCGAAAACAACTGGTCGATAAGTTGAAAATGGATTACCAGACCATTTCCTCGTACAATTCTCGAATCGTCTATGCTTCGGTTTCAGCCTATGGGCAAAAAGGGCCGGATAAAGACCTGGGCGGATTCGATTACCAGGGACAGGGAAGGTCGGGATTGATGTGGACGGTCGGGGAAGAAGGCATGCCCCCGCTGGTTTCTCAATTCGGGATTATCGACCAGGCTACCTCCATCATGGCCAGTCACCAGATACTCACCGCGCTCCTGATGAGAGAGCGTCAGGGAATCGGGCAGGAGGTCCATGTATCCATGCTGAGCACCGGCATCTTTCTTCACTATGTCAATGCCTTCACCGCCCTGGTGGGAGATTTTCAGGTGCCGAGACATGCCCGCAAGATGGAACATCCCACCCGTAATTACTATCGTTGCGGTGATGACAAGTGGTTGATCATGACGGTGGCTGCCCACAAGCGGCAGGAACAATGGCCAAAATTGTGCAAAGTGCTCGGGCACCCGGAACTCATCGATGACCCTCGTTTTGCCGCCGATGAGGATCGGCTGAAAAACACGGGCGTGCTGGTTCCCCTGCTTGACGAAATATTTGCAACACGTTCCCGTGACGAATGGCTGAAAGATTTGAAAGAAAACGATTTCGTGTGCTGTGAGATTAACCGGCCGACGGAATTGAAAAATGATCCCCAGGTACTGGCAAACGACTATGTTGTGGAATTTGAACACCCTGATCGTGGAAAGACACTAATTCCCGGATATCCCGTCCATTTCTCAAAGAGTTGGGCTGGCACAAAACGCGCAGCTCCGAGATTGGGAGCGCACACAGATGAGATACTGACTGATATTGGTGAATACAGTCAGGCGGAAATCGACAAACTGAGAGCGGATGGTGTCTTTGGTTAGATGGAAGAGGATCAGACTAAAGGAAAGCGCAGAGAGGAACGGCGGCTCAAAAAACGCCGGAAAATGCAGCAGCACGGTAGAGGACTGGCACATATCTATCGAGATGCGGTTATGAAGCGAATACGCCGCAAGAAATCCAGTTGAGGAGGAACTTATGAGCAGACAGCATATTGAGGGCGCTGCCGGTTTTCATCACCACTACCCGAAGCTGGCGGTCATTGTTACCAGCCATGCCAATGGGAAAGATAATGCCATGGCTGTAGCCTGGCTCAGTTCCGTTTCACAAAACCCACCGCTGATTGGGATCGCAGTGACTTCCAGGCGCTTCACCTATGAGCAGATTATGCAGTCCAATGAATTCGGTATCAATTTCATGGCGTTGGAAAAAGCTGAACTGGTCGCCGGAACCGGTGGTTGTTCAGGGAGAGACGTGGATAAGTTCCAGAGGTTCAACTTAGAAAAAGATCAGCCGCTGGTGACGAATGTCCCGGTGTTGAAAGCAGCCTACGCCGTCTATGAATGCAAACTGGTTGACCATCATACCTATGGAGACCACGAGTGGCTTGTGGGAGAAGTTATGGCCACCCACTACGAAAGCGAAGGATTTACTAACGCCGGACATTTGAACCTCGAAGCGGTAAACCCTGCTCTGTACATGAGTGCGGAACTGTACCATACTACGGATGCGCACAGTAAAAGGCATCTGGAGCGCGCCGTTTATGGGAAAGGTCTTGAAGTCTAAATCGGTGTGAAATGGAGGGAATATTATGTGTGCAGATACCTCGGTAACGGTTCGGCCAATGGAACAGAAAGACATCGATGCCATACTGGAAATAGACAAGCGAATGGGTGCAAGTGAACGTTCATTCACATATGCCGATATGATCAACGGATACATAGGGGGTGAGATCGGTAACAGTTTTGTTGCCGAAATAGCAGGCAAAGTGATCGGGTTCGCGTTGGCGGCTATCACTTATGTCCCTGAGCAGGTTACGGAAGCATGCACGATTCAAGTGGTCGGCGTCGATCCCGATTACCGGAGGCGTGGTGTTGCCGGAAAACTCGTTGAAACGCTGGCCCGGAACTGTCGCTCCAAGGGGTTGAAAATGGTTCGTGTGATGATCGATCAGCACGATAAGGAACTGCAGGGCCTGTTTGAATCGCTGGATTTCCAGCGCGGCCATCTGATCGATTACTCCAGAAATCTGTAGTATGGAAAAAGAATGCACATCGATATCATTACCCTCTTCCCCGATATGTTCAAAGGCCCCTTTGATGAGAGCATCATCAGGCGTGCCGTCGATAACGGCCTGGTGGAAATCGCTTTACATAATCTAAGAGAATACGGACTGGGCCGTCACCGGGTGGTTGACGACTATCCCCATGGCGGTGGTGCGGGAATGGTGCTCATGGCAGAACCTTTATTTGCCGCGGTGGAATCAATCAAAGGAAGCGAGTCTGTGCCGGTTGTACTACTTTCCCCACAGGGAAGGCTGCTCAGCCAGAATATCGCCAGAGAACTGGCATCAAAACCGCGATTGATACTGATCTGCGGGCATTATGAGGGTGTAGACGAACGGGTATGCGAACATCTGGTAACCGATGAAATAAGTATCGGCGATTACGTGCTCACCGGCGGAGAGCTCCCGGCTATGGTGCTGGTAGAGACCGTTGTCAGGCAGCTTCCGGGAGTTTTAGGTTCGGAGGAATCGGCGCAGGAGGATTCTCATGCCAACGGACTGCTGGAGTATCCGCAATATACCCGTCCGCAGCATTTCAGGGGATGGGAGGTGCCGCAGATTCTTCTCTCGGGTAACCATGCCGAAATCAGAAAATGGCGGCGGGCGCAATCCATTAAGAGAACGGCCGAAAGAAGGCCGGATCTGTTGAGAAAAGCGGAACTCGACGAAGAAGAAAAGCAAATGGTGGAAAAATTGATCGGTTGATGGTACAATCTGATATTGCGAGTTCACGACAAGAGGATTAATACCAATGGATGTGCGATCAATAGTTGAAATGGAACCCAATCCCAATATTGCCGATTTCGGGCCGGGAGATACGGTCACGGTGTATTTCCGCGTCGTTGAGGGTGGCAAAGAGCGAACCCAGATGTTCAAGGGCGTGGTCATCCGCACACGAAGAAGCGGACCGGATGCTACCTTTACCGTCAGGCAGACCTTCCATGGTGTCGGAGTTGAAAGGATATTCCCATACTATTCACCTTTACTGGAGAAAGTGGAGGTCAAGGCACGCGGACATGCCAGAAGAGCCAAGTTGTATTACCTGAGAGGGCTCAGCCGAAAGAAAGCTCGTCTCAAGTTAAAATCCAGTTAACCCAACCAGTGTTGTGTTCTGGCTGGCGGAAGATTTGCCAAACCGGTAAGTTTCACATAGCGGTAAGAAAGCTGGTCTTCATAACCGATGAAGTATGCTGAAGTCGCGGTCAATGCCCCGGTGGCAGGACCGCGAACTTTTACTTATTCTATCCCCTCTCACCTGGCGATCCAACCCGGCTGTGCTGTGTGGGTCCCCTTCGGCCCAAGGGTATTGCAGGGGGTTGTGTTTAATCTGCTGGAGCAATCCCCGGTCGAACAAACCAGAGATATCCTCGATGTGATCGGCGATCGGCCGTTACTCACAGAACCGCAAATTGATATCGCCAGATGGATCGCCGAATACTACCTTGCCCCCTATTTTGAAGCTGCGTACCT
>CAZDMY010000189.1:0-5387 GCA_964506405.1 uncultured Dehalococcoidia bacterium
TCGCGGTCATCACCGTGCCGCCGCAGTTCGTTCTTGATGCCGTTCGTGAATGCGCGCAAAAAGGCGTGCAAGTGGCCGAGATTATCACAGCGGGTTTTGGAGAGGTGGATGAGGAAGGGAAAGCAGTGGAAGCGGATCTGGTTGAGATAGCACAGGCGAACAATATGCGTCTGGTGGGCCCCAACTCGATGGGACACCTGGCTACTCATGCCGATTTCTACACCACCCCCTGGATAACCGGTGTGCGAAAAGGGGGGGTGGGGCTCATTTCCCAGAGCGGTAACTTCGGCATCACCGTTATCCGAAAAGGGATGGAAATGGGCATCGGCTTCTCGAAATTCATCAGCAGCGGGAACGAAGTTGATCTGACATTTGAGGATTATCTCGAGCAATACGGGTATGATGATGATACCAAGGTGATCATCGCCTATCTGGAAGGCGTGCGGCAGGGACGGCGATTTTTCGAACTGGCAAAAGAGATCACCCGGCGCAAACCAATAGTTATACTCAAGGCAGGGAGAACCGGAGCCGGCTCTAAGGCCGCCATGTCGCACACGGCATCGCTGGCGGGCGAAGACCGCGTCTACGACGCAGTCTTCAAGCAGTCAGGCATCATCCGGGCACAGGGGGTTGATGATCTCCTTGATACTGCGGGAGCCCTGATGCGGCTGCCGTTGCCCCAGGGCAAACGGATAGGAATCCTTACCGGGGGAGGAGGGCCGGGAGTAATAGCTGCCGATGCCTGCGTTCGTGAAGGGCTTGAAATACCGGATATTACCCCTGAAACGATCCGAAAACTGGATGAAATTCTACCTCCCCGCTGGCCTCGGTCCAATCCCGTTGACATGGTCGGCGAGACGAATCTTACCTATCCATGCCTACTGACGCTGATCGAGGATGATAACATAGATGCCATATTTACTCTTGCGGTCGGTTTTGCCGATGCGATTCGAACAATTATAATGGATTACATCCACGCGGATATTTATGACAACGTGGATGAATTCATCAAAGACGAGGAACAGAGAGAACTGGAACAATTGCGACGGGTAATTGAGATAATGGATACCTTGAAGAAACCGGTGTTTTTCTTTCCGCCTTCAGGTATCGAGACTTATACGACGATTCCTTTCCTGCAGGAGAATCAAATCGTGCCCTTTCCCGGTGTGGAGCGGGCAGCCCGGGTGATGGCGCATCTCGTTGGCTATGCACAGTATCTTCGGGAATCATAGAAGGGTCTGATTCAATGAACTTGAATGAACTTACTATTCACGAAGCACGGGAACTACTCCGGAGAAGGGAGATCTCTTCTGGGGAATTGACCGGTGCGGCGCTCGATCGTATTGGCCAGATTGATGAGAAAATCGATGCCTGCATCACGGTTACCGGTGATCTAGCGCTGGTTCAGGCTCAGAAGGCAGATGAACTGCTGAAAGCCGGCGAAGGAAATACGCTGACTGGCATACCGGCATTGATCAAAGACAACTTGTGTACGCTGGGGATTCGAACCACTTGCGCTTCCAAAATGCTTGAAGATTTCGTCCCTCCATATAATGCTACGGTTGTTACAAAGCTGCGTTCTCACGGAACCGTCATGGTCGGAAAAACGAATATGGATGAATTCGGAATGGGTTCTTCCACGGAGAATTCTGCTTTCTATCCGACACATAACCCCTGGGGACTGGACCGTGTGCCGGGCGGGACAAGCGGGGGATCGGCGGCGGGGCTTGCCGTCGACGAATGTGTATTTGCATTGGGTTCTGATACCGGTGGCAGTATACGGCAACCGGCCGGATTCTGTAGTGTGGTTGGGTTGAAACCTACGTATGGAAGGGTCAGCCGCTATGGTCTGGTAGCATTTGCCAGTTCGCTGGAACAGATTGGTCCGCTGACGAAGGATGTCCATGACGCAGCGCTGGTGATGAACGTGTTAGCGGGACACGATCCCAGGGATGCCACAACTGTCCCTGAGCCGGTTCCCGATTACACCCAATCTCTTGTGCCGGATATCAAAGGTTTGAAGCTGGGGGTGCCGAAGGAGTATTTCCCTGATAATATTGAGCCCGGGGTTAAACAAGTGATACAGGCTGGTATAGACAAACTGGAGGAACTTGGTGCATCGGTGGAAGAAATATCATTGCCGAGTACCAGATATGCACTTTCAGCCTATTATATCGTTGCTCCATCAGAAGCTTCAGCAAATCTGGCAAGGTACAATGGAACCAGGTACGGGTATTCCTTTAAGGATACGGCCAGCATGTGGGAAGCAATGGAAAAAACCCGCCAGTACGGATTCGGTCCAGAGGTGAAGAGGCGTATTATGCTGGGCACCTATGCCCTCTCCGCCGGCTATTACGACGCTTATTACTTGAAAGCACAGAAGGTGCGCACCCTGATTCGGCAGGAATTTGCCGAGGCATTCTCGCGCTTCGATGCATTGATTGCTCCCACAAGCCCGACGGTTCCCTTTAAAATTGGAGAGCGGGTGGATGATCCGATACAAATGTACCTTGCCGATGTTTGTACCTTGCCGGTCAGTATCGCTGGTATATGCGGGATATCGGTGCCGGCCGGGTTCACCGCAGGATTACCGGTGGGCATGCAAATACTGGGTAAACCATTTGCTGAAAGCACGCTATTGCAGATTGCTTATACCTATGAACAGGCGACAAACTGGAAAAAGGTAAGACCATCACTGTAAAAGGACGGAAGAGGATGACGCAATTCGTCCTTACGATTCTGCTGAGGGTGCAGTTGCGCGGTATCAGTTCAAAGCTGAGGTGATAAGCCGGTAAAGGAGGTTTTATATGGAAGAAGTACTCAAAATACTGGAAAACGATGCTCGGACAACTCCCGATAAGATAGCCCAAATGACGGGCAAGCCTGCGGAAGAGGTCAATCAGTTGATTCAGAAGGCGGAGGCGGAACGAATCATCACCAGTTATAGAGCCCGGATTAACTGGGAAAAGACAGGCAAAGAAGAGGTCTGGGCGCTTATTGAAATCAGGTTGCAGCCTCAACGGGACGTTGGATTCGATTCCGTGGCCGAGCGTATCTATCGTTTCCCTGAAGTTCGATCAGCATACCTCGTTTCGGGGGCATACGATCTGGCCGTACTGGTTACAGGTAAGACTATGCAGGAAGTGGCTGGGTTCGTATCGAGAAAACTGGCCACACTGGAGATGGTTCAGGGGACGGTCACGCATTTCCTGCTGAAACGATACAAGGAAGACGGTGAAATATTTGAAGGCGAGGATAAGCCAAAGCGTCAGCCCATGACGCTTTGATAGATTTTAAGAAATACAGGCGAAAAAGAGGGGGCTCGATCGAGCCCCCTCTTTTTTTGGTTTCAAGATTGTTTTAATTTACATAACATCCACGAACACCGGAACAAACAGCAGGGAGATCATGCTCATCAGCTTGATCAGGATGTTCAGTGACGGACCGGAGGTGTCTTTGAAGGGGTCTCCCACAGTATCACCGTTAACGGCTGCTTTGTGTTGATCCGAGCCTTTGCCGCCATAGTGTCCCTGCTCAATGTATTTCTTGGCGTTGTCCCACGAACCACCTGAATTAGCCATCGTAATGGCAAACAGGAAGCCGGTCGTGATGGCCCCGATGAGTAACCCGCCAAGAGCTTCCGCGCCGAGGAAAGGAACGAGCCCTACGATAATGGGAATAATAACGGCCAGAATTCCCGGCAGCATCATCGATCTCAGTGCCGACTTGGTGCTCATATCTACGCACGTGGTATAATCCGGCTTGACGCCCTCCTTACCCTCAAAAAGCCCGGGTATTTCGCGCCACTGGCGGCGAACCTCGTTTACCACGCCCATCGCGGCTTTACCCACAGCCTCCATTGTCAAGGCGCTGAACAGGCAGACCATTCCACCACCAATCAGTACTCCCATCACTACCTGAGGGTCGGTAAGCGACATATTGAAGGTGTCGGTGACTCCCTCGGCTGCCATTTCGTTCTGGATATCCTGCCCGAAAGCCGCAGTTAAACCGATCGCGGTGAGGGCGGCCGAACCGATGGCGAACCCTTTGCCGGTGGCGGCAGTGGTATTGCCCAGTGAATCGAGGGCATCAGTCTTTTCGCGAACTTCGTGCGGCAGTCCAGCCTGCTCCGCAATTCCTCCGGCGTTATCTGCTACAGGCCCGTAAGCATCGGTTGCCAGAGTGATGCCAAGGGTGGAAAGCATACCAACGGCGGTGATGGCTACACCGTACAGGTTCGCCAGTTCATAAGCTACCAGCACTGCGGCAACAATGAGTATTACCGGTATTACGGTGCTCATCATGCCGGTGGCGAAACCCTTGATGATCAAGGTGCCCGTGCCGGTTTCCGAACTGGCGGCTACCTGCTGAGTGGGTTTATAGATATCGGCCGTATAGTACTCAATACTGACTCCGATCAGCACTCCCGCAATCAGGCCGGCAAGGATCGAAACCCAGATATCCCATATGGATACACCGTCGAACCCTGCGACTGTGGTCTCTGCCAGGGTATCATCGATTCCCATGAGATACATGGCCAGCAGTGAAAAACCGGCTATAAGAATAGATGATGCATATACACCGCGTCGCAGAGCTGCCAGCAGGGCTTCGATCTTCAACTGCTCACCAACCCGGACAAAGAAAGTACCGGCAATGGAACAGAGAATGCCAACGCCTGCGATAACGAATGGCAACAGTGCCAGTTTGCCATCAAATGCAATTCCCGCTCCGATGGCCACGGCCATAGTGGCGATGATTGCGCCTGCATAAGATTCAAACAGGTCAGCACCCATGCCCGCGATATCGCCTACGTTATCTCCAACGTTGTCAGCAACAACCCCCGGATTCCTGGGGTCATCTTCAGGAATCCCGGCTTCCACCTTACCAACCAGGTCCGATCCTACGTCAGCGGCTTTGGTATAAATTCCGCCACCGACCCTGGCAAACAGGGCAATCGAAGAGGCACCAAAACCAAATCCCACCAGGATTTTGGTAATATCGCTCATGCCGTCTGTCATGTGGTCGCCCCAGATGATATAAACGATGCTCAAACCCACCAGCGCAAGGGATACGACCGAAAGGCCCATGACTGCACCGCTGCTGAAGGCAACGCGCAATCCTTCGTTCAGGCTTGTTTGAACGCCGGTGACAGTTCGGCAGTTGGACTTGGTGCCGATTTTCATCCCGACAAATCCGGCCCCTACCGAGCAGAAGGTGCCAATCAGATAAGCAACCGCAACTAATCCTTTGGGCTCAAGCAGTACACCGAGTACTACGGCAACGATTATCACGAAAAGGGCGAGTGTTTTATACTCGCGCACCAGGAAAGCCATGGCCCCTTTCTCGATGAGTGTTGAGATCTCGGACACTTCCGCGGTACCCCTGGA
>CAZDMY010000190.1:0-5373 GCA_964506405.1 uncultured Dehalococcoidia bacterium
GGCTGGTTTGCGGGTAAATCGGTGGTCGATCATGTTGCTTCAGTCGATCACTGGGTCGCGTTTGGCTTGCTGTTTTTTGTCGGTATCAGGATGATACGGTCCGGTATCCGCCCTCTAGAGGAAAATCTGCGTAAAGACCCTTCCCGGGGAACCACTTTAATTCTGCTCAGCATTGCCACCAGTATCGATGCACTGGCGGTCGGGCTGAGTCTGGCCATGCTGGAAGTCAGTATCTGGTACCCAAGTGTGATAATCGGCGCGGTCACGGTAATGCTCTCGCTTGCCGGGATTAGATTAGGGCTCCGCGCAGGGATGCTTTTCGGCCATCGAATGGAAATACTCGGAGGGGTTATACTGATTGCCATCGGCCTGCGCATTTTGCTCTCCCATCTTTTGGCATGACAGCGCAGGCAGTGCCGGTGGGATGCTTTTCGTATCGCAAAATTGTATCCACTGATTTGCATCCAGGGATAATATCAAGTACCCTGAAAGTACAAGGGAGGTGTCGTTATGCAGGTTACCAAGGATAAAGTGGTGAGTTTCGATTTCGAAGTGACGGACCAGCAGGGTGTGGTTCTGGACAGTTCCAAAAGGGCAGGTCCGATCCCTTATATTCACGGCAACGGATATTTGATACCGGGACTGGAGGAGGCCATGGAAGGCCGGGTTGTACAGGATAGCTTCGCTGTCTCCGTTCCGCCGTCGAAGGCATACGGGGAAAGGATGGACCATTTGGTCCAGGCGATTCCGAGGGAGAATTTTCAGGGGATCGATCTGGAAGTCGGCATGCAGCTCGAAGCCCAGTCACCGCAGGGCAGCACTCTGATTACCGTGAAAGATTTTGATGATAATAACGTTACTGTCGATAGAAACCATCCGCTGGCCGGGCAGACTATCAATTTCGATATCACTATCGTTGATGTCCGGGATGCAACCCCTGATGAGCTTCAACACGGTCACCCGATGACGGGGGGTGGTTGCTCCTGTGATGACGATGCGTGCTCAAGCTGTGAAGGCTGTTAGACACACCGGTGAACCTCCAATCCCGCTGATATTTACGGTTCAATCCCCGCCTTACGAAAACGATAAACGGACGTTGTTTCGCAGAACCATGCGTTGCCGGTTACGTACATGGCATCGTCAGTAACTTTCGCCGCTGGAGTTGCTCATCGAATGTGAAATACCTTTTTTGTAACTTCGTTTAGTTTCATTGCTGCATGATAATAGTAATCCCATTGCACCTAAGTTTGTGATTAAAAGGAAACGGAAAAGGGGAGATGGTATTTACGCTGAATGACCGGGAAAGCGGGCTGGTTCTTTCGCGCCTTAAGGAAGTTTCAGGAATTATAGCCGGGCCGCCGGTGGAGGTGGTTACTGATACGACCCAATTCACGCGTATATATCGTGGTCAGGTCATCCGGCTCGACGGGCGGAATTTCTGGGTGCGGGGAGATATGTATGAGCCTCGTTTCGGTATGCAGGACCAGCCGAAATTCTGGGTAAAACGGTGTTATGACCTGGAAACAGGCCGGCTGGTCATCACTAAACTGAGCTACAAGGAAGAATTCATTAAAACCCTGGGCACGGTGGATGTGCCCTGTTATCGCAGTCCCCGGAAGGAAGCAGATGTCCTTGATCTGGTCCGGGGGGATTTGCGCTTTATGCAGGGAGAATCACTGCTTGATGAAGTGGGAAACCTGGTCAGGGTGATCGATTTTATCCATGGAAAAACTCTATATGCGCAGGTATTCGATCTAACCATAGATCATGAAGAGTACTACTATACGGATTTACCCCACATTCTCAGAAAGGTGGCGGATTGCTGCCGTGCTATTCAGATGCTGCATGATCATGGTCTTTACCACGGGGATATCCGCAACGATCACATTATCATTGATGAAAAGAACGGCGAATACCGCTGGATCGATTTTGACCTTTGCCAGGATTTTATCGGATTCGACCTCTGGCGGCTGGGCAATGTTCTGCAGTATGTCATCGGCAAGGGATTGAATCCCATCAGTGGAATTCGAAAATCAGAGGGGTTTGCGCCGGATGTGGTGGCAAGCCTGAGCTATGAGGATTGCGGGGCTTATTATACCTATCGAGTGATGAACCTCAGAAAGATTTATCCCTACATAAGCCTCAAGTTGAATAAGATACTTATGAGGTTTTCGGCTGGAACGGTAACCCGCTATGAAAATCTGGCGCAGATGGTGAATGAACTGGATGAAGCCATGCCTACACTCCCGAAAGATCCTCTCCAACAGCCCCTGGCGTGATATACCGGGTTTTAAAATTATGTACGGCATCGATCTTCCATTTGCATGGGTAGAATGGATGGGTGTAAAAGGGATATGAGAGAATCAGGTGCCGAATATCTCTTTCAGGATTCCCCTGGCCTGTTCATACTGCTCATCACTCAGGGTGAGTGAGCCATCCGGTTTGGAATACGGTGGCCGGTCGACGGTGTAAATCCGTTCCACTTTGTTTGCCTGCTCCGATACTCTCGGAGGAACCGGCGGTACGATACCAATCGCCTTTTCCACATCGTCCGGGAACTTGCCGGGGTCGGCCGTTTCGTAGAAAACTGAAAGGCAGTTATGGTTTCCGCCAAGATAAGTATCCAGCGAACGCCAGCCCACGGCGCCATGCGGTTCAAGGATGACTCCGAATCGCTCGTAAACCTCTTTGATGGCCGCATAGTGATCGGCGTTACTCACGCTCACCGAATAGAAATCGTTGCGCATGGCCTCGATATCGGGGGCGATATCCATCACCCCTTCACTTATGACCTTGCCGTTGGCATCCCGTTCATCGTAAACGTGTCCACCGTAAAGATCTACAAGCCGCGCGAAGTTGCTTGGATTGGAGACGATCATCGCTGAGGAAGGTGACTTGATGGAGGGCTTCACGACGTAGTTTTCCGACCTCAGAAATTCAGGGAATTCCTTGTTTTCATTGACACCGCAGATGATCACCGGTACGGGCAGGCCCATCTCCCGGGCCAGCACCGTTCCCATCATATCACCGAAATTTCCCGAAGGAACACTGGCGATCATGAACTCACCCCCTTCAGCCATTCGCGAATAGGCGAAAAAAGGATAGACCGCCTGAGGCAGCAGCCTTCCCAGACTGATTGAATTAGCTGAAGTGAATCGATCCGGATCGCCGAACAGGTCACGAGCAAACTCGCGATCTCCCAGCAGGCGCTTGGCCAGTGCCTGGCAGGTGTCGAAATCGCCATTGATTTCAAAGGCATAGACATTATCATGCAGAGTGGTCATCTGCCTTCGCTGCCGCTCAGTGATCGATCCCTTAGGATAAAACACCACATTATCAACCTGTTCCAATTGGTGAAGCGCGTCAGCCACCGCCCCGCCGGTATCACCGCTGGTGGCCACAGCCACCACGCGCCTCTTGCCGGATTTCGCCAGGAAGTGATCCAGGGTTTTAGCGAAGAACCGTGCTGCGTAATCCTTGAAGGAATAGGTGGGCCCACCGCTTAACCAGAGAATATGTGTCTTTCCAGTCAGATGCTGGACGTTGGTGCGGATGATGCTTTCGTCGTAAGCAGAATCCAGGATGGCTCGAAGTTCACCCTCGCCAATTTCTTCTAAAAGGAAAGGAGCCAGAACCTCAAACGCGATGGAGGCATAGGGCATTCCTTTCATTGCCCCGATTGCTTCGGGAGAGAGCTTAGGGATATCTTCCCGGGCGATCATGTAGAGTCCATAGTTTGAGGCCAGGCCCCTCATCAGGGCGGTTTCGAAGTTGCCCCGCTCCGATTTGTTGTTCGTGCTATAGTATTTGATGGTGCTCATACTTACTATAGTTTACAGGATACAGACCATTGGCGAAAGCAGAAATGACAGGAATATTCTGGGAGATGCCGGCTCGGGGGACGGACGGACGCGATTTCTGTCACTGGAGGAATAACGATGAATAGAAACGAAATGCTGACCGACCTTTTCAATTCGCAGAAACTGGCCGGGCTCGCGACGCAAAGCGGAGGCCAGCCGCATAACTGCCTGGTGGCGTTTGCCGCTGCGGACGACTTGCGTTCCTTGATGTTTGCCACCAGACGGGATACGCAGAAGTTCCGGGACATCTCTGCAAATCCACCGGTTTCCATTTTGATCGATAACCGCTCCAATCGTGAAGCGGATTTTGAGCAGGCTGTGGCGGTAACTATTAAGGGAGTTGCCGGTGAGATTAGAGATAAGGAAAGAGATTCGCTGGCTGAATACTATTTGAGCAAACATCCGTATCTGGGGGACTTTGTCCGGAACTCAAATGTGGCCTTGATCCGGGTTGAAGTCCGGGAGTATCTGGTGGCGAGTTTTGATTCCACCGAAGTGATAAAACCGGCTTGATATTCACTATGAAAATCGGTTATCCCTGCATCAACCGCACCATCGGATGTAAATCGGATCGAACATTTCGTTTGAAATCGTATTCGGAAGGCCGGCTGATTGAAACGGTTGAGAATAACCTTGACTGCCTGCTGAAAATTCTCCAGTTCAATTTCGACCATCATATATTTTTCTTCCGCATCACCTCTGATCTGATTCCATTTGCTTCCCATCCGATCAACACATTCGACTGGACCGGGTATTTCGATGCAAAGTTCAGGGAAATCGGGATATTTATTCGAGATCGTAATATCAGAATCTCAATGCATCCGGACCAGTTCAACGTAATAAACGCCAAAGACCCCGATATATTCCGGCGAACAGTTGCCGAACTTGAATATCATGCTCAAATACTTGATGCTATGCAACTCGACCAGACTGCCAAGGTACAGATTCACGTTGGGGGCATCTATGGAGACAAATCGGAAAGCATGAATCGATTTGCTGAGCGCTATGTTCATCTACCTGAATCTGTGCACACCCGACTGGTCATCGAGAATGACGACCGCCTGTATACGCTATCCGATTGCCTGAGCATTAGCCGTGTAACCGGTGTGCCGGTGCTTTTCGATTCCTTTCATCACCAGTTGAATTCTTCGGGGGAGAACGTAACTGAAGCGATCCAACAGACATCATCTACCTGGACTGAAACTGACGGATTGCCGATGGTCGACTACAGTTCACAGTTACCGGGTGGCCGTGCTGGTAATCATGCCGAAACGATTGATGCTGAAGATTTTGAGCAGTTTCTTGCCCGAACGTGCGAATATGATTTCGACGTGATGCTGGAGATTAAGGATAAGGAAGCGAGCGCCTTAAGGGCTTTGGCCCTGATCGAAAATCACCCTCGCCTGGCAGGTCCGGCGTAGTATGCCTGAATTTGCATTATTAAGACTATTTGCCTGGGTCCCTGTTTAAGAAAACGGGAATGGCAATCCGGTATCCGGTTTTTCCATTATCA
>CAZDMY010000191.1:0-5339 GCA_964506405.1 uncultured Dehalococcoidia bacterium
GGAAAAGATACAATGGGCGACGGCCAATCCGCTGACGTATCCGTTGGAAGGGATGCCGGCGGCATTACGCCCCACCGCATAGACCCCTTCCACAGTCGAGCCATCCTTTTTCTTCACCTCCGAGGTTTCCTCATCCACAACTAATCCCCCGAGGGTGATGGTGGCACATGGGAATACCCGGTTGCCAAGAGCACAATCAATACCATAAAAAGGCGGCTTCTCGATAGGCTGGACATGATGTGCGGCTTTGTTCATCATATCCGGTCGGCCGCTGCGAGCCGCATCGTTGTATTCATCGATCGTATCCTTCAATCGATCTTTGGGTATGCGGAGTTTTTCAGCGAGCTTCTCAATAGATCCGGCTTTCTTCCTGTTGAAATACAGGTTGCCCAGCGCACTCATGGTCTGAAACCACCTCGCCTTTCCCCATCCGGTATCGTTGCGGATCTTTTTCCAGATATCGGAATCAATGATCAACCAGGCCTTGCCCTCATGATTTTCCACCATGTACTCACCCATTTGCGCCCCGTAGAGTTGCTCGTTACAAATGCGTTCCCCGCTTCGATCTACCAGCACACCCTTAACAAAAGCCTCCGGCGGGGTAATGAATCGCCATGCAGATATGCGCTCCATATGGGCTGTAGCGGCACCAACACCCTCACCTATTCGTATCCCGCTGCCGTTATCTCCCAGCGTACCGAGAGGCGGGCCCGGCAGGTACTGGGGGGCAATTTCGCGGACCATATTGCGGTTGAAGACAAATCCACCGGCTGCCAGGATAATGCCCTTGCGAGCCCTTATCCGCCGCTTTCTCCCCCGCAACTCAAGCAAAGAATAAAGCGAACTGAACAGGTGATTCATTGCCGGCATGCTGATACAGACATAACGCATCTTGTAATTTATCCAAAACAGAAAGCGGTGCAACCAGTAGCAGAGGCTGTAACCGGGAATGGACGAAACCTCCAGGCCGGTAACCTTCCCTGCATCATCGGTGATCAGCCGACTGGCCCTGGTCCGGTACCAGACAGAAACATTCTTTCGAGATAAGGCTGATTTCTTAAGTACACCGAAGAGCAGGTATCCGGGCATGCCTTTGCCCTCAGGCCGATGTCCCCTGGGAACCGGAGTAGCCTGCTGGTTATACGGGAAGAAGGATTCGTTCCCGGAAAAGTACAAATAGTACTCGTCGGGCGGATAGCAGGTCTTGTAGGGACAAACCGCCGAATTGAAGCGTACCCCCTCTTTCTCCAGCCAGGCAATATCTCCCGCACTCTGCTCGCAGAAAGACATCAGAGTTTCATCGCTGACCGCGCCTTTCACCTCCATTTCGAGATAATTGAACATATTCTGGGGTGTGTCTTCGTACCTGGCTTCTCTCTGCTGGGAGGTGCCCCCGCCCGCATAGACAATTCCACCGCTGGCCTTAGTCGCTCCCCCGCCGCTGAAACGTTCAATTAAAAGCACGTCGGCTCCGTTATCAGCAGCTTCAATTGCAGCACTTGCACCTGCACCACCGAATCCAACCACGATCACATCCGCCTGGGCATTCCAGCTATTCTTATCGCTCATTCTATCTCCTTTATCGAACAATCCCTGATTTAATAATCCGGCGATTGAATATAGTATGTTCCGGCATCTGAGCAGGAATCTCCTCGATTGTCTGTGAGAAATTTTGCCTTGCCTTGATGCCTATTGTATGATTGATTACCGGAGCCGTCAATTAAATGTTGAGCATATCCAACCTCACCAAATCGTATGGGATGCAAAAGCTGTTTGCCGGGATATCGATCAATGTTGGTGCCCGGGACCGCATCGCCATTATCGGACCCAACGGGTCGGGTAAAACCACCTTGTTCGAAATCATTGCCGGCAATGTTCATCCCGATTCCGGAACGGTATCCCGGCGCAGGGGAACCACCGTCGGTTACCTTGAACAAGAGATACGGCCCTCTTCGAAAACGCGATTGATCGACGAAGTAGCCGCCGCTTCCACCAGCCTGCAAGGGCTCGAACATCGTATCCAGGTCCTCCGCGAGGAGATTGCCGACGAACCCAGGCCGGAACTTATGCGTGAACTCGGGGAATTGCAGCACCGCTTTGAGGCGGCGGGTGGATACGATAGCCGGTTCGAAGCGGAACGAATCCTCTGCGGACTCGGGTTTTCGGAAACTGATTTCGACCGCACGCTAAATGAATTCAGCGGCGGCTGGTTAATGCGTGCCCAACTGGCAAAGCTTCTGCTGCTAAATCCGGACCTGTTATTGCTGGACGAGCCGACCAATCACCTGGATCTGGAATCGTGCATCTGGTTTGAAGAATACTTGAAAACGTATCAGGGGGCGGTAATAGTCACTTCCCACGATCGTGCCTTTCTGGACCGGGTGGTAGGTAAAGTACTGGCCTTCGATCATGGAGAGGTAATCTACCACCGTGGCAATTACACCAGTTTCGCCTTCAACAGGGAGAAAGAACTCACCGTTCGCGAGGCAGCAGCCAAGCGCCAGGAACAGAAAATCAAAAAAGAGCAGCAGTTTATCGACAGTTATCGAGCCGATAAGCGGCGTGCCTCACAGGTCCAGAGCAGAATCAAGCGGCTGGAAAAGATGGAGCGCATCGAAGTGCCACATGCGGTCAAAAAGGTACGCATATCATTTCCGGAACCGGTTCGGAGCGGAGAGGACGTCATCACGCTGAAAAACGTTCGCAAAGAATACGGCTCGCATGTAGTGTATCGCAATTTGAATCTGGTATTAAACCGGGGCGACCGCGTGGCATTACTTGGCCCCAACGGAGCGGGTAAAACGACTCTGTTGCGGATGCTGGCCGGCGTTTTACCCTTCGAGAAAGGCGAACGCAAACTGGGCCACAATGTGGAAACCGCTTACTATGCACAGTATCAGTTGGAGCTGCTGGAACCTGAAAATACCGTTCTTACCGAACTCAGGCGTATCGCAGCAGACGAATCGGATCAGGTATTACGGGGAATCCTGGGGTCGTTTCTGTTTCCCGGCGATGAGGTGGAAAAGCGCGTATCTGTCCTTTCGGGTGGCGAGAAGGCCCGGCTGGCCATCGCTAAGATGCTGATCCGCCCCGCGAACTTCCTGCTGATGGACGAGCCCACCAACCACCTGGATATCCCTTCCCGTGAGGTCCTTTCCGACGCTTTGCAATCGTACCGGGGCACGTTATGCTTTATTACCCACGACCGGACCCTTATCCGGCAGCTCGCCAGCAAGATTATCGAGGTCCGCGATGGAAACGTACAGGTATATCCCGGCGATTACGACAGCTTTCTCGCCTGGAAGGAATCAAAATCCCAACCCATATCTGAGGCTACCGAACCGCTGGAGCCTTTACCGGAGAAAAGGAAACCTAACGGAGGCCAGGGACGAAAACGCGAGCGGCAGCGAAAACAGGCTGAAGGAGAACTAAGGAACGCCTTTTACAGAAGAATCTCTCCGATTGAAGGTAAGATCAAAGAGGTCGAGGACAACCTGGTTGATTTTGAAAAGCAACTGGCGGCGGTTCAACGGAAACTGGCCGATCCGGCCCATTATGAAAACAACGATCAGGTCAAAGAGACGATCGATAAACACAAACGGCTGAAAGAGATGATGGAATCCCTGACTGCCGAGTGGGAGGATCTTTCCCTGGAAGTGGAGAAACTGAAAGCGGAGTATGAGCAAGAGAAGGAGCAACTCCAGATATAGGCCTGTATGATTTGACAGCGATTGGCAGGAGATTTATAATCTAGACTGTCTAGCTATCAACTCATATTGGGAGAATAATCATGAAACGCTGGCAATTACAGGATGCAAAAAACAAGTTCAGCGAAGTAGTGGAAAATGCCGTTTCCGACGGACCTCAAATAATCACGCGGAGAGGCAGGGAAACGGTGGCAATAATCTCGATCAAGGAGTATCGGGGGTTGACCGCTCCCGAATCGGATATCGTGGATTTCTTCCGCAATTCTCCACTGGCTGATATATCGCTCGACCTGGAACGGCGTAACGACCTTTCTCGGGAGATCGATGTATGAGTTATTTACTCGATACGTGTGTTGTCTCTGAGATGGTTAAGTCCCGGCCAAACCCCAAAGTGATAAAATGGGTCCGTTCCTGCCAGGAAGATGATTTGTTCCTGAGTGTGATTGTGGTCGGGGAAATACAAAAAGGGGTCTCCAGACTGCCTGAATCCGCCACGAAGAAACAGCTTGAACAATGGCTGGAATCACAGCTTATCCATCGATTTGCAGGCAGGATTGTCACGATCGACGGCCATGTTGCCCGTAAATGGGGGGAAATCCTTGCCAAATGCGAGCTGTCCGGCAAAGTGATTTCAGTAATCGATGCTTTCGTTGCCGCCAGCGGACTCGCCCATAACCTGACGGTGGTAACCAGGAACACCGATCATATGAAGCAGAGCGGGGTTTCGCTACATAATCCCTGGCAATAACAAGGCAAGGCTTAATTATGGACCAGCAACCGAAAACATCAGATCTATCTAACCAGCAATCGCGGGTACGTAAGCTGTTCGGAGAAAAATCCGCTAACTACGCGGGCAGCAGCCTGCTCGTCAATCGGGAGAATCTGGCCCAGGTAATGGATATCGTGGGGATCAATGAAAACGACATGGTTCTCGATGTAGCTACCGGCACCGGCTATATGGCAGTGGCGGCAGCCGAAGCGCATTCCAGGGTAGTCGCCACTGATTTCACCCTTGAGATGCTGCTGGAAACGCGAAAAGCTCTCGAAGCATGGCAGAGCAACACCGACCTTTCATTAATGGATGCAGACCGGCTGGCATTTTCCGGTAACAGCTTTGATGCAGTGACCTGCCGGGTTTCACTTCACCATTTCGTCAATCCCGAAAACGCCGTCGGCGAGATGGCCCGGGTCTGTAAAACCGGTTGCAGAGTGATCATCATGGACGTGGTCTCCTCTGAAGACAAGCGGAAAAGTGAATTGCACAACGAAATGGGCAAGATGCGCGATCCTTCTGAGGTTAGGCAGTGGCAGACTTCGGAAATTCAGCGGATGATGAAAAAAGCCGGCCTGAGCATTGACCGGGTGGAATCGTGGTCCCATGAGATGGCCTTTGATGAATGGATAAGCCTGGGCGAAGCCGATGCCGAAACAGCCGCACACCTGAAAAAGATGATGATTGATTCAATAGAAGGCGATAAGGCCGGCCTGAGCCCCCGGTTTATCGGCGATGAGCTTTTCTTCACCTGGACAACGGCCATTATCCTGGGGAAAAAGTAGGCTTGCAATACCGGGCGGTTCACCTAAAATCCGGGGGCATAATACCGATTTTCTGACCACAGGATAAAACCCGTT
>CAZDMY010000192.1:0-3180 GCA_964506405.1 uncultured Dehalococcoidia bacterium
TGTTCAGTTCGATAATCACGACTGCAGCGCCGGCATCCTCCGCTCTGGAAATGCCACGGTCGATGTAGTCGCCGACGACCGGGACGATAGTCCCGTCGATGTGGAGGACATGCACTTGAGGCGAACCGGTCTGCGCGCCTGCCAGCCCGGCAAGTGAGATAATACCCGTCAAGAAAGGCAGCAGAAAAAGAAATGTCAGAAATTTTCTCATTTTCGATATATTACTGAACACGATGGAAACCATTATAACGGATTTACCTCGTTTTGCAAACGAGTTGAAGTTAGACTGACCGGGGGCAGGTTAAACTAAAAAGGGCGACTTTTTCAGCCGCCCTTTTATTTCTTTTTTCGCCGAACTCAGGTCCTTTCCCGGGACTCGATTCCGGAAGAGCCCGCTTCCATGGTTGCCTGCCTGGAAGACCGGGGCTCCCACATTCTAAGTCAACGCCTTCTTTCGCGCGGACCCGAATCCGCTTTTTCGCTCGGCCCTGCCTCCTCAGCAGGGCCCGGAGAAGTCACACGCCATACTCCGTATAATTTGTGAAGCCTCATGGCCCACCTCCTTTTCTATCTGGTGCTAAACCTCAGCTTCACTTTTAATATAACATCGAGCAGGGTGGGTGTCATCCGCTTTTATACTGATGATTGCCTGACAAGTTACCCAGATCTGTATCCGTAGAAATACGGAGTAAAGCCCCCCTTCAACTCCGGCTATCTGCTTATGAGGAAAAGGCGGGGTGTATGCGAGTGCAGCTTCCGACATCCACCGGGTACATATTGTCTGACAAAGGCTCCCGTAGATATGGGCGCAGTGTGTTCATTATGCTATAATAAAACCCGCTTGAGCGATGGTAAAAGCCGTTCTTTTCGATCTGGTTAATACACTAGTGCGTCACGATCCGCTCCCGGAAGTGCGCCAGCAGCAGGTGCTGATGCAGTTTGGCATCGAAGCTGAACTGGCCGACCTTCGTCGGGGATTCTGGGCTGCAAACGACTTTTTCAGCCGTGAAAGCGCTCGCGCGCCGATCGAGAAGCGCCCTGAGAACGAAAAACTGGCGGTATTCGTCGAATTCGAACGGACCTGGTTGTGTGAGGCAGGAGTAAGTGCTTCTAATGATTTATGTCTGGAATTGCTCAAACTTATGCGTCGCGAAAATCCCGGCGTCGTACTCTTTGAGGATACGATACCGGCATTAGGTGGTTTGCGGAAGCAGGGACTGGCAGTAGGACTGGTCTCGAATCTGGATACTACGCTGGACCGGTTTTGCCCGAATTTCGACCTTAGGGCGCACCTGGATTTCGTGGTCGTTTCCCACGAGACAGGTTTTGAAAAACCGCATCGGGAGATATTCGAACATGCCCTTGGACTGGCTGGTACTGAAGCTTCTGAAGCAATAATGGTTGGTGATCAGTTCCATTGTGACATCGTCGGGGCGATCGGCGCGGGGATAACGCCGTTATGGCTGGATCGTGACGGCATTTTTGACGATCATGAGTATTGCCGGCGAATAGGCAACTTAATGGAGATCCTGGAATACATCTAAGGAAGGGTGCATGGAAAAAGCAGATAAAATCTGGATGAACGGCAGGCTGATTCCCTGGGACGAGGCGAAGGTCCATGTTCTAACGCATGGCCTTCACTATGGCACCGGCGTTTTTGAAGGAATCAAGTGCTATGACACGGCAAAAGGACCGGCGATCTTCCGGCTGAAGGATCATATGCAGCGAATGCGCAATAGTGCCAAAATTTATCAGATGCCCATCCCTTATTTCGTTGACGACCTGTGTGCCGCAGCCAAAGAGACAGTGAGGGTAAACGGCTACAGCGCCTGCTATATTCGTCCGATTGCTTTCTATGGATACGGAGAGATGGGGGTGAATCCACGCAAGAACCCGGTAGAGGTTTCTATAATCGTCTGGAAATGGGGCGCTTATCTTGGTGAAGAAGGTATCGAAAAAGGTATTCGGGTGATGATCTCCTCCTGGCAGCGGATAGATTCCCGGTCTATGCCCACCCATGCAAAGGCGACTGCCAATTATGCCAATTCGGTGCTGGCCAAGCTGGAAGCTTTGGATCTTGGATTCGATGAAGGAATTATGCTGAATTCTCACGGGAATCTGTGTGAGGGAAGCGGAGAAAATCTCTTTATCATCAAAGACGGCGTGCTGGTCACGCCACCTCCCGGCGCGGGGGCGTTGCCGGGGATTACCTGGAATTCGGTGATCACTGTCGCCAAAGACATGGGAATCCCGTTTGAAATGCGGGACCTGCTTCGGGAGGAATTGATGCTCTCAGACGAGGCATTCTTTACCGGGACGGCGGCCGAGGTAACACCCATCCGGGAAGTCGATGGCAGGCCTATAGGCAACAACGGACGCGGCGAGATTACCGAGCGGATTCAATCGAAATTCTTCGATATTGTCAACGGCAGGGACAGCAATTACGATCGCTGGCTGGATTTCATTTAGGGATTGCGTAATTTAACCTTCGATTTCTTTGATCGCCCTGTCCAGCAATTTCTTTAATTCACGGTATGTCGCCCCGGTTCTTCTGGCGACTTTGCAAATAAAGACGACGATCTCATCATCGAAGACTGCATAGATAACTCGATACTGGCCTTCACGTATACGATACAATACTCCTTCAAGTTTCCGGCAGCCCGAAGGCCGAGGTTCGTCCTGAAGAGAGCGCATGGTTTTCACCAGGCGCTCTCTCTGTTTCTCAGGGATTCTCTTCAGGTGCTTAACTACATCTCGATGGAGTTTCAGTTTATACGGCATAGTTAACAGCCGAGGCTTTTGAAGGCTTCCTCGGCGTCGATGACTGACGAGTTATTCCCCTTATATTCTGCGACAGCGCGCCGGCCATCAAGAATATCTTCTAACAGCTCGCATTCCTGCATCAGTGTATCGAACATATCAGGATCAACAAGGATGGCTGCCGGCCGGCTGTGTGACATAATCATCACCGGCCCTTCGCTTATGTTTTTTAAGTATGCCGAAAGTTCGGATCTCAGTTCTGTCACTGTGGTTGTTTTCAGCATGATTCACCTGCCTTTAACAATAAACGTACCTCTGAACGTTAATAGAAATGTACATTATTACGTACTTACCATAGCATGTGACAGGAATCAAGTCAACAAATCAAGGGGTTATCCGGCATTTCTCTGCCGGATGCTT
>CAZDMY010000192.1:3190-5274 GCA_964506405.1 uncultured Dehalococcoidia bacterium
CCCGGGCAGTTTCTTTGACATGCTCGCGGTGTATGCCGCCTATCACCGACTCCAGCAACGGGATCGCTTCAGGTGTCCCGGCATCGCCAATCAGATACAGTATGTCGATCTGCATCGGCTCGATGGCCTGGTCAAACCGTTCCCATAAGGGTTGGGTGATTTCGGTGGCCAGCGCCGGATCCAGCCGGATGATCTCTTCAAAGGCGGCCATCGCTCCCAGCCTTAGAAAGAAGCGTTCATCCACCATGAAATCGAACAAAGCGGGATGAATCCTGCCGGCCTCGATCATCATCTGAGCAGCTTTAATCGCGTTCCGCTCCTCCAGCATCCTTTCGATGGCCGTACCGCTTAGTTCGGACGAACCTTTACTGGTAATCACTTCCACGATGTCTGCCAGAGGCGTAACCCCGGACCAGCGGAAATCATTCCCCACAAGCGTAGTAGGCAGGCATTCGACGTTGTTTTCCTTAGCCAGTTCCTCAAAAAGCACGCCGTCGATAATGTCGATCGTGATCAGCTTGTTTGCCAGGGCAAGTGGAACAAGATCGCGAACGCTTACCGGGCAGTGAGGACATTGCTGCGAGATGAACAGGGTAATTTCTTTAGCCTTATCCAGCCTGTCCAGTTGCTGACGTATGGGTCCGGGCAGGATGGTGAGATCGTCGGATTTCATGGTCAAAACCTGGAGAAACGGCTCGAGTTCGGGTCCTTCAGGAATAGCGGAATAGCGGATATTTTCGGCGATTTGAATCGAAGGGCGCTCGCTGTGGGCACCATTTCCAAGAATACGAACCCGTGATGCCAGTGTAGTAAACTCGGCGCAATACCTGCTGAATGCTTCGCTTCGGGAATCATCGCTCAAGTGCAGCAAAAGTTCAATATCACCGCTGAGTTCCCTGTTCCATTGAATGATGCGTTTTTCTTCGTGTGGATTCATATGAAACAAATAGCCTCCGAGAGTGGAGTATACAGGTTAAAGAGGATAAATGCCATATGGGGGATTCAACCGGTTTTGAATTACCACCAGGGTCTGTGCTATTATTCAGTCAACCAAAAAAGTGATGAGTGACTTCAGATGTCTTTACCTCTAGATTTGAACGGAAAGGTCGAGTTTCGAGATGCGGATTTCGACGAATCGGGACAGATTTCCCCCGAGAAAGCGATGGATGCTGTTGCAAGGGCATTGAGGCAGAACAAAGCGGTGGAAATCAGCCAGACAAGCACACGGATTGAATTTCGTATCAGGCTTGCAAAGGTGTTGCTTCCCTCGGGCGGGATGGGAGCGGTAAATTCGGGGCAAGTTGAAACCAGCCGGGCTTCGAATGGGCTCTTTATTTCGTATCGCCTGAATTTTAAAGTTTTCCTGGTTGAAGTCGCTTTAGCAATGGCTTGTCTGGCTGCTTTTATGAATACATGGACCGATGTGCCTTACTACCTGGGAATTGTTTTCCCGGTTTTCGGTCTGTTTTTTCTATCAGCTGTGAATCTGGCGCAGGCGCATTTCGATTTTCGTCGGTTACTAAGAAACGCGGTCCTGGAGCCGGGCAATCGTTCATAAGTTCAATCGGGCCTTACGCATACCTCGATCCACATTTGTTTATTCCCATCAATACGCGGGTCTTTGGAGTCTACCTCATATGAGTCTTGCGGTATGGATTCCGGTACAGTTTGCTTGCTATTATCAGCCAGGTACGGATGCATGAACAGGCTCCCCAGGAGCAGGGTCAACGGAAGGCACTTAACAAAACACAACAATAGAAGCTTCATGATTCATTCCCTCAATTTGTAAGATTCAAGGGAATGCTACCACTCAATCGCGACAACTGTATGTCAAAATTATGGCAGGTATTTGAAAATCAACTGATTTCGATGGGCAAATCCGCTAAGTGGACTGCCCGTATTGCCCGGCAATCAGGGGCAAATCGGCGTAGGTTTTGATACCGGGGCCGGCCTTGCAGACCGCCGGGATGGCGCTGATGACCGGCATGGCGGTCACCAGTGCCTGCTGGTTGCTGCTGGCGCCCGGTCGTGGATGGAATCCAGTACTGGCCGTCGTTCTGGTGATCGCCACCTCGATGGGGGTT
>CAZDMY010000193.1:0-5236 GCA_964506405.1 uncultured Dehalococcoidia bacterium
CTGGAGTTCCCCTGGGATCAATGGGCAATCTTTCTTCACCCATCGCAACGCTTTGTCGTCGAACAGGATTTCAACGGTCCCGCCCGTGTGTCCGGTTCAGCGGGCACGGGAAAGACAGTCGTCGCACTTCATCGTGCCGCGGCTATCCTCAAGACTAACCCAAGCGCAAAGGTGCTTCTGACGACCTTCTCCTCGCCACTTGCGAACTCTCTGGAACACAAACTTGCGATGTTGGCAGGAGGCAGACGCTCAAATGCAACGATCCTGCCTTTTGAAGGGATTGCGCATGACCTCCATACACTTGCCTACGGGTATACGCCGCGTCCAGCGTCAAAAGAACAGGTACAGGCAGCACTAGAATTCGCCGCCAAGGAACTTGGGGTTTCTGAATTCACAACTAGGTTTCTGGTCTCCGAGTGGAACAATGTTGTTGATGCATGGCAGATCAATTCTTTGGACGCTTATCGCGACGTTCCTCGTCTTGGACGCAAGAACCGAATGGGCTCAAAGCAGCGTGAACGTGTATGGCCCGTGTTCGTCCGAGCGCGAGAGCTGCTGGCAACCCAGGGCGTCAATTCCTGGTCTGGCATCTTTGCCAAGGTGACGGAGTATTTTGGAGGCCGTGACCACAAACCCTTCACGCATATTGTCGTTGATGAAGCGCAGGATTTGGGTGTTCCAGAGCTACGGATGCTTTCGGCGATTGCTAAGCACGAAGGGAATTCGCTGTTCTTTGCGGGTGATCTCGGCCAACGCATCTTCAAGGAGCCTTTTTCGTGGAGGGCACTGGGAATCGACATTCGAGGCCGGTCCTACACGCTGAAGGTCAACTACCGAACATCTCATCAAATCAGACGGACCGTGGATCAGTTGCTCCCGCCTTTGGTGCGCGACGTAGATGGCAACGAAGAAGATCGGCGCGGGACGGTTTCCGTGTTCAATGGACCGGAACCGAACATCCGAGTCTTTGATGATCCTAACCAAGAGATCGAACATCTCGCTCAGTGGGTTAAAGAGCAGGTCACAGATGGAACCGAGCCGGAAGAGATAGGCATTTTCGTACGAAGCGTCGACGAGCTCTCCCGGGCCCGTCAAGTTGTCAATTGCGCTTCTCAAACGCATTTGGAGCTGTCCGACCGCGTCGAAGAACGGAATGGTCGGATTGCTATCGGAACGATGCATCTAGCTAAGGGCTTAGAATTCAAGGCCGTCGCCGTCATTGCCTGTGATGATGATGTTCTTCCCTTGCAGGCGCGAATGGAGACCGTGGCTGACGAAACAGAGCTTGATGAGGTTTACGAAACAGAGCGGCATCTGTTCTATGTCGCGTGCACCCGTGCCCGCGAGCAGTTGATAGTATCAGGTGTTGAACCTGCCTCTGAATTCTTTGCTGACCTGAAGATGAGCGAGGGGGGGACTGAATGATCGCAACCCAAGAACATTGGTGGAAACTGTCCCTAAGACTGAAATTACGGCAGTCGTCGGGCGATGAGTTTCAGGACTTTTTCTCGGCGGTAATGGAAAAGCTCCATGGAAGCGCTTTTGTCCACGTTCGACCATTTGGGGCAAAGGGAGATAAAGGTTGTGATGGATATCTTCAGCCCACAGGGCGGGTATATCAGTGCTATGGCGCTTTGAATGGAGACAAGGGTAAGGTCAGTTATCTTATTGATAAGATGGAGGAGGACTTCGAAAAGGCGAAAAGCAAGCTGAGCTCAATCATGAAAGAGTGGCAGATGGTGCACAATTTGGTGGACGGTCTTCCAATAGAGGCTGTGGAAAAACTGGAACAACTCAAAAAGGCCAACCCAGACATAACATTCGGATTCTACGGCTTGGAAGCGTTCGAAGCTGATATAAACCTTCTGGAAGAGGAAAGAAAAACAGAACTTCTAGGACCGGCAGCCACAAATCAAGATGCGCAAAACATTCAACTCGATGAGTTAAGGACACTTGTAGATGCTGTGATCGCAGCGAGCAAGGACGCCACAACGAACGTAGACGACATTGCTCCTGTTCCGGTGGACAAACTTGAAGCCAATGGCTTACCGGCCCATTGGCGATCATTGATTGCTGCAGGATGGCAGAACGCTCATGTCGTTGTGACCTATCTTGATCAGCACCATGATCCACTTCGCGGAGAAATCATCGCCAGACTTTTTAATGAAAGATACCAATATCTTAAGTCCCAAAATCTGAGCCCAGAAGCAATTATGGACGGCCTCTACGAATATGTGACGGGAATCGGAACCGTTTCGCCCGCCCGCCAAGTTGCCGCGCAAGCGCTTCTGGCACACCTGTTTGAAAGTTGCGATATATTCGAGAACATCCCCTTGGCAGGTACGCCATGATATTGCCTGCCAAACATTTGAGACAAGATCGCGCGCTTATTGGAATTGGGAGTGAAATTTTGAATGCTCTCGATCAGGGGCAGACGGTTTCGGAGCTTTGGGAAAGAGTAAAGCTCGAAAGAAGTAATAGGCCCAACTCGCTATCATACGATTGGTTCATACTCGGCCTTAGCTTTCTATTTGCGATTAATGCTGTTCACTTCGATCGTGGAATTCTAATCAAGGGAGGGGATAAATGATTTTGAATGTCGACAGCTCCCTTGAATCCTTCAAGAGAGTAGAATTCCATCGAGGACTTAATGTGCTCCTTTCCGACAGCCATCCTGGTGCTAGTGAGAAGCAAACCCGGAACAGTGCAGGTAAGACTAGCCTGGTTGAAATCATACATTTTCTTCTTGGGGCAGATTGCAAGCCGACCAGCATCTTTCGATCCGACGAGCTGGTTGAGCACACTTTTAGTGCCGAGTTTGAGTTTTGGGGAACCAGACTGAGCGTCGAAAGATCAGGGGCCAAACCGTCCAGAATCTACCTTTTGAGCGGGCTCGAAGGCAGAGATGATTTGCCAATCAAATCTGAAAAGGACACCGACCGGCCGTACCTATCAAACGAGAACTGGAAGGTCTTCCTTGGCAATGTTCTTTTTCGGCTTCCTCTTGATCTATCCAGCTCTGCCTTTGCCGAGTCCTACACGCCTTCCTTCCGCTCGATGATCTCATACTTCGCAAGGCGCCAGGAAGCGGGTGCGTTTATCAGCCCTGAACGCCAAGCGGAACAACAACGGCCATGGGATTGGCAGGAGAATCTTTCGTATCTGTTTGGTCTCGATTGGCAAATACCATACGAATTTCAAAAGGTCAGGTTGAGAGAGAACTCGCTCGAAGAACTCAAAAAGGCTGCAAAGGGCGGTGCGTTCGGAGAAGTCATCGGCACTGTTGCTGAATTGCGTTCCGAGGTGACGGTTGCGGAAAAGAAGGCCGCGACACGCCGTACACAGTTGGAGAACTTTCGTGTTCTGGATTCATACACTGATCTCGCCGAAAGGGCGGCAAAAGCCAAGACTGAAATGCAGGCGTTGACACGTGAGATAATTGGCCTGCGGGAAACTCTTGGCCATTTGGAACAAGCGCTAGAGGGCGAGGCTCCACCTGATCCAGAAGCGCTCGAAAAGGTTTACGAAGCTGCCGGCATCCAGTTGCCCGGTGTGACACTCAAGCGATTGAGTGAGGTGCAAAATTTCTATGACTCGATTATCGAAAACCGAAAGGTGCATCTTCAGCAAGAGATAGAGAATGTCAGGAGCCATATCTCGAAAAGTGAAGGTAAAGTTTCGACGCTAGACGGCAAACGGCAGGAAATTCTGCAAACTTTGCAAAGCCATGGGGCGCTGGAGGACTTTGTGGAGCTTCAGAAGGACCTCGCTGATCTTGAGGCTAGGGCTTCAACTCTGCGCGAGAAATTCAAAGCTGCCGAATTACTTGAGGGCGAAAAAACACAACTCGATATTGACCGCAGCAATCTTTATCGAAGGCTCCAGCAAGATTTCAAAGAGCGGAAATCAGTTCTGGATGAAGCCATCCTGATGGTGACTGAGTTTATTTCGGAATTGTATGACGACCGCTCTGGCCGGTTTGAAATATCTGCAACTGATAGAGGGCCAGAATTCAGAATCTTCATTGAAGGGGACCGTGGTGGTGGCATAGCCAGCATGGAGATTTTTTGTCTAGACATGGCCTTACTTGAAACCAACTCTCAAAAAAAGCGCGGTCCTGGGTTTCTGATCCATGATAGCCACCTGTTTGATGGCGTCGATGAGCGGCAAATCGCTCGTGCCCTTGCTTTGGGCGCGCAATCGACTTCTGAAAAAGACCTCCAATACATCGTTACGATGAACTCCGACATATTTGATCGCCTGCCTCTTCCGGATTCGATTGATCGGGATCAAGTCATTTTGGCAACGCGCCTTTCGGATGAAACGGATACCGGCGGATTGTTTGGTTTCCGATTTGGATGAGAGTGCCGGACGACATGAGAGGGCTGCATCGAATCGTCGCTGGATGGGTGTCCGACCACAAGCACGCTCAAGCGAAGCGGCAAGCTGAGATTAGAGCAAACCGGCGTGATGCCTGGTGGAAGCCAAACTTGATCCCGGATTTGACCGAAGCTGAGAGAAGATATCGACGGCCTGCCGAGATCGGAGTGACTTTAATGGTCGAGGCAGCGTGTCAACAAACTCGATCCTACGGGCAGCGAGTGAGCCTTATTTCGCATCAGGACACAGACCATACGCTGCAAACGGCAAACGAAGTCCAAGGCGCCCTCCCGCAACCAGCTTCATTTGCCCGCCGGAGTCATCTTCGGCGGGCAAATCATGTCCAGATCGAGCCCCCGCAACCAACTTTACTTGCGAAACGTCGTCTTCAGAGATGGAGGCGGCGTTTTTGCTTTGTTGCGAAAGGGTTAGGATGCCGGCGAGGTCGCCGACGATGTGCACCACCGGCTTTCCGGTCTCGGAATCCGTGGTTACCACGATCCGATCGATCAAGCCGCGCAGAATCTCCGCCGCTTCGGTGCGGCCGTTCTTATCGTTCAGGGCCGTGGCCAGATCGGCGACCTGTTCGCGATAGACGTTGCCCATGTTGGGATGGATCAGCACCGGCTCTTCCCTGGCGTTGGCGAGGCGCTCTTCCAACTCCTTCTGACGAGCCTCCAGTTCCCACATGCGGTCCTTGACCTTGACCGCCGGCACGCCGTCGCCGATGGCGTCGATCAGCTTCTCGTGTTCGCGCTCGACGCGGATCAGTTCCGCCTTGGCCGCCTCGATCGTCGCGTTCTTGGCCATGCGCAGATCGTTCATGTGGCGGGTGTATTCCTCGGCGAAGACCTCG
>CAZDMY010000194.1:0-5192 GCA_964506405.1 uncultured Dehalococcoidia bacterium
AATTCCGGAAACGATCAAATCCACACCGTCGCCCGCAATAAGCTTCAGCCCAAGAATCACGCTGTCTGCGGGAGTACCTTCGACAGAGTAAGTGCTGATCCCGCTTATTTTCGGTTCAACCTGCTTCATGCGAAGTGGATAATGAAGCGTGACCGCTGTCCCCACTGCACTTTGCTCCCGGTCGGGTGCACACACAATCACTTCACCCACGTCGCTCAGTGCTTCGGCAAGGGTCCAGAGACCTTCGCTGTAAATACCATCGTCGTTGCTTACCAGAATTCTCACTTTGGCTCCCCCAGGACTATATTATCAATGAGCCGTGTATTACCGATTCGAACCGCCAGAGAAATCAGCACAGGACCGTCTATGGTATCAATCTCGGTCAGTGTCTCGGTATCCGCAACACTGACATAATCGATCAGGCTGCCAGGCGCTTGTTCAATCAGCGACCGCATGATTTGCCTGATATTTTCGGCGTTCTTTTCATCATTCTCCCAGGCCGTCTTTGCCGCATTCAACGCTTCCCATAATACGATCGCCGATTCCCTCTCTTCGGGACCCAGGTAGACATTGCGGCTGCTCATCGCTAAACCATCTTGTTCGCGCATAGTCGGACAAATGACGACTTCTAAATTCATATTGAGATCTTTTACCATTCTCCGGATGACCAGTGCCTGCTGTGCATCTTTCTGCCCGAAATACGCACGGTCCGGTTCAGTGATGTTGAATAATTTGGCAACGATCGTGGTCACACCCCGAAAATGCCCCGGCCTTGAAGCCCCCTCCAGGCGGCCGGTTATTCCTTCTACCTCAATCCATGAACTGGCATCCGGCGGATACATTTCACCGGCCTGCGGCATGAAGACAACGTCCGTTTGCTCAGCCTCCAGCATTTTCAAATCCTGTTCGGTATCACGTGGGTAGCTGGCGTAGTCTTCATTGGGCCCAAACTGAGTCGGATTGACAAATATGCTCACAATCACGCTTTTATTTTCACCCCTGGCGCGCTGCACCAGCGACAGGTGACCTGCATGCAGGTATCCCATGGTCGGCACGAAGCCGACCGGTTGGGGCAACCCCCTGCGGATATCCTTCATTTCGGAAATGGTCTCAGCAATCTGCATTGTCTATTCCAGTTCGATGGTTCCGCTCTGCCCGCCGGACTTTTTCACCAGCCGGATGTTCTCGATCTTCATGCCGCGATCCACTGCTTTACACATATCGTATATGGTCAGCGCGCTGATGCTGACCGCAGTCAGGGCTTCCATCTCGACACCAGTTTTCTCCGAAGCTTGAGCAGTGGCAGTGATAACAACCTCACTCGTAGCTTTTTTCAACTCAAATTCTACCGCCACGCTGGTGATGCGTAACGGATGACATAAGGGAATTAGATCGGGGGTCTTTTTCGCCGCCATGATCCCTGCCGTTTGCGCTGTTGTGAGCACCTCTCCCTTCTTTGCTCCCCCCTGTTCGATCAGTTCAAGTGTTGAAGGTTTCATCCTGACCGATCCGCTCGCAATTGCCGTCCTATGGCTGATTTCTTTACCGGAAACATCGACCATGTGAACACTTCCGGAGGAATCGAAGTGTGTCGGGTGATTACCTTTTGAGTTGATCATCTCAACGGCAAGTCGATCGGCCCGTTCGTTCTCAGGATTTCCCGAGTGTCCCCTTACCCATTCCCATTCGACCTGCCTTTCAGCCACCAGAGAATCCAGTTTCTTCCACAGATCGTTATTGGCGTTTCGCTTCCAGTTACGCGTCATAGTGTTAACCACATATTGGCTGTCACTGTGGATGGTAATGGAGGATCCCGGTGATGTTCGGTCTAACCCCTCGATGGCCGCGGTCAGTTCCATCCGGTTGTTGGTAGTTTTTTTATCGCCGCCCTTGATTTCTTCCCGTTTATCTCCATCGATGATGATAGCGGCCCATCCACCTGGACCGGGATTTCCCGAGCAAGCTCCGTCTGTGAAGATATCGATCATATTGCTACCCTCCGATCTGGCACATGCTCCGATCATGTGGGCTTGTTCCCATATTCAACTGGTGGCATGCAGGTTTGCAATCGATGGCATACCGAATCAAAGTTTTCAACTCCTCCAAGCCGGCTCCTTCTCGCAGGGGCGAACGGAGATCGATCTCATCATCTGAAAGCAGGCAGGGACGCAGTTTGCCATCGGCGGTAAGGCGCAGCCGATTACATTGAAAACAAAAGTGCTTGCTTATCGGACTTATGAAACCAATGGTGCCACTTGCACCGGCTAACCGATAATACTTGGCAGGCCCGTTCCCGTTAAGTTTTCCTGGTTGGAGAGGGCCAAGTTCCTCGATCTGTTTGGTGATTTCATCAAGAGACATGAAGCGGCCCTGATTATTATCATAGCTATCACCAACCGGCATGAATTCAATGAAACGTACATGCCAGCCTTCATCGACCGTTTTCCGGGCAAAATCGACGATTTCCTCGTCGTTTATCCCTCTCATGACCACGGTGTTTATCTTCACCGGTTGAAGTCCGGCAGCGTTGGCAGCCTCGATCCCTGACAGGACATCTTCGAGTGAGCCAGTTCGTGTTATCGAAGAAAACCTTTCCGGCTTCAGGGAATCCAGGCTTACATTCACCCGATGGAGTCCGGCGGATTTTAGATCGCTGGCGTATTGCTTCAGCAGAATTCCGTTTGTTGTCAGGGAAAGATCATCGACAGCGCCGATATCAGCCAGCATCCTGACCAGTTCCGCAAGACGGGCTCGAACCAGAGGTTCTCCACCGGTGAGGCGAATCCGGCTTATGCCCAATTCAACAGCCGCCCTGGCAACCTGAAGTATCTCCTCATATCTCAGAATATCGCCATGATCCAGTAAATCTATCCCTTCCAGCGGCATGCAATATATGCAACGCAGGTTACACCGATCGGTTACTGAAATGCGAAGGTAATTTATCGGCCGGTTAAAGGAATCTGTGACGCCTGTCATTAATCCGGTTCCGCCAGCACCGTATTGAGGTAGAATTGGGCCTGACGTGCCGCCTTCCCCCGGTGACTGATTTTGTTTTTCTCATCCATATCAAGCTCGGCCATGGTTTTATCGAATTCCGGCAGGTAGAATACCGGGTCATATCCGAATCCGTTTTTCCCCTTAGGTTCAAATGTGATAATTCCGGGGCATTCCCCTTTACACATAACCATTTCATCGTTGGGAAAGGCGATCGCGATCACACAGCGGAAACGAGCCTGGCGTTGCTCCCATTGTATACCGGATAGCATATCGAGAAGGTGCTGGTTCCTCTCCGTGTCAGTGATATCTGCGCCGCCGTATCGTGCCGAAAAAACTCCTGGGTCACCATTCAGAGCATCTACTTCCAAACCTGAATCGTCAGCTAGAGCAATGAGATTTGAGGCTTTGGCAAACGCTTTAGCTTTTAGCACGGCATTTTGTTCGAATGTAACACCGGTTTCTTCAACATCCAGATCGATGCCTTCCTCCGCCGGTGTGGTAAATCTCCAGGTTGTTCCCGCCATCAAGCGGCCAAGTTCCTGTGCTTTTCCGGGATTATTGGTTGACAACAAGATCTTTTTCAAATCTAACGGACCTCGAATTCAAGTATATAAAGAAACAGAGATGGTTGCAAATTGCTCATAGCTGGTTGAAGCATTGGCTATTCCGCCTTTAAATCACGATTGCACTTTGCTGTCCGATATCATAATATCTCATTGTAGGCAACTTGAGTTATCACTGGGAGGTAACGCAATAGTGGTGAACATTAAGACGAAAAAAGGTGTTATTGGCATTCTTACCGGCGGGGGTGATGTACCGGGGTTAAATCCGGCTATCCGGGCTGTCACGATCAGGGCCATGCGGGCCGGTTTTGAGGTCATCGGGCTTCGCAGAGGATGGGCGGGATTAACTGAGGTTATCCGTGACGAACAGTTCGATAACAGCCCAAATTATATGTATCTGAATGAAGAGATCGTCAATGAGGTTGGCAGAAAGGGTGGCACGTTCTTATCCACCTCGCGTACCAATCCGCTTCGCGTGAAAAAGGATGATGTGCCTGAGCATCTCAAAGATAAGTTCAACGACGATGTCAACGATTTGACGCCCGAAGTTTTGAAAAATCTGGATTTTCTGGGCCTCGATTACCTTGTTCCCATTGGTGGGGATGATACCCTTAGTTATGGTGTTCATCTGGGCAAACAGGGTGTGAAGGTGGTCGCCATCCCAAAGACGATGGACAATGATGTTCCCGGAACCGATTACTGTATTGGATTCAGCACCTGCGTTTCAAGGACGATAACCATGTTGGACTATTTGCGCACGTCGGCTGGCTCTCACCGAAGGTATCTGGTAGTTGAGGTCTTTGGCCGTTATGCCGGTTATACCGCAATGGTCCCGACAATGGCAGGCGCTGCGACTCGATGCGTTATTCCCGAATACAAATTCAATATGGAAAAGCTGGCCGAAGTGATGGCTGATGATCGCCGAAAAAACCCCAGTAACTATTCCGTGGTTCTTGTATCTGAAGGTGCGACTTTTGAAGGGGAGGAGATGGTGTTTTGCAATACTGTCACGGATGCTTTCGGGCATGCCAAGCTGGGCGGCATTGGCGACCTCATTTCAACACAATTAAAAGAGCTTTCCCCTTTGCACAACAATGGCAAGCGGGTGAATGTTGTCAATCAGAAACTGGGTTATATCGTTCGCGGTGGCGACCCTGACGCTATCGATTCTATTGTTCCCATGGCCTATGGCACGCTGGCGCTGGATCTGATTCTGGAAGGTGTCCACGGCCGGCTCGTCTGTTTGAGAAACGGGCGGTATGATAATGTGCCGCTTGATATTGTAACCAGCTATAAAAAAGTGGTCAATGTCGAAAGATACTACAATAAACACAGATTGCGCCCGCATTACCATGGGTTTGCATTGCATCCAATGTTTATTATTACTGGTGATGAAGAACGATTCTAGACGGCCTGTAATGAATCCATGTTTGCTCGATCTAACAGGGATAGTATTTTGATGATGGTATACTGTCAATTAGTTAATGAAGGGGGATCAAATGTCCACAGAGCAAAAATATTCGGCAGATTTTGAAAAAGCACTCGAAATTGGACGTCCTCCGAATATCAAAGCGCTTTTTCCTCATTCCAGGGCATTATTGGTAAGCGGTAAAGTGATCGATCGCGCTTTGC
>CAZDMY010000195.1:0-5185 GCA_964506405.1 uncultured Dehalococcoidia bacterium
TTGCCGTTCATGGTGATGGTGGTGGTCGGGTCGTTCACATCAACAATCGTATCAACATCCCCGGTCCAGTTGACGAAATGGTAGCAGGTATCAGGTGTGGCTTCCAAACTGACGATTGATCCATAGTCATAGCTGTACGGGCCGGCTTCACCCGGTATGGCTACAACTCCGCCTGCAGTACTGGAAGGATCAAGGGTATGCTGATCGATATCAAAATTAGCCACGATAGAGCAATCATTGTTTACGGTAACGGTTGTTGTCGGATCATTAACATCTTCGACTGTACCGACATCGCCGGTCCAGTTCACGAAATGATAATGCGCATCGGCTGTTGCTTCGAGGTCGACAATTGTGCCGCAGTCATAGGTATAAGGTCCAGCCTCCCCCGGATCCGTCACCGATCCGCCACTGGTACTAGAAAGGTCGAGAGAAGGTGTGTCAAGAGTAAAATTAGCCGTGATAGTGTAGTTACCATTCATAGTTAAAGTAGTCGTTGGATCATTCACATCCTCGACCGTTCCCACATCCCCGGTCCAGTTGACGAAATGGTAGCAGGGAGCAGGCGTTGCCTCGAGGTTCACGATTGATCCTGCATCATACATTCCACCGGATGGATCGAGGTCAACGGTGCCCGTTCCTATTGGGTCAACGGAAGCGGTCAAGGAGCAATCAGTCGTAACAGTAAAAACCTCCGAACTCTGGCTCTGGCCAGTGGTTGGGTTTCTATAGGCCCTTACTCGCCAGTGGTATTCAGTTCCGGAATCGAGCCCTGTAACTTCATGACTTAACACATTGCCAACCGAAAGGTTCTGATAACCCGAAACAAAGGTGGAAAAGTCGTGATCTTCAGATACATCCAGGTAATATCCCGTAGGCGCACTGCCGAATAATGAAGGCTTCCAAATGGCATGAAAACTGGTAATCCCTGCAGACGCAGCACTTAACCGGGGCCGGACCATGGCATAGGATTCTTGCCAATCAGAATTATCCATGCTGTTCAAAGTTCCGTCATTGCTTCCCGACAGATCCGGCAGCGTAGTTCCGCTGGGTTGATTGAACTGGTAATAAGCGACCAGTCCGGCTTCATTCCCAACCAGGCTTTGATTCATCGTACTTCGTATCTCTGTCCCCGGACGGGCGATATTCCAAATGCGGACTTCATCTATTTTACCCTTGAATTTGTAACCTGCATCGGAAAAAGAGCCAATATGAAAACTTGTATTCCCACTATCCGTAAGATTCACTGCGCCGGAAGATGGGCATTGCAGACCATCAACATATAGCACCGAAGTGCTGCCATCATAGGTAAAGGCCACATGCTGCCAGCGATCCCATTCTATAACAGGATTAGTGGAAACCAAGCCAACATTCTGGGTTTCAAAACGAAGCTTTTTATTGCTGGTGTTCCACTCATTCACATAGAAGGCATATCCCGTAGTTGAAGAACCACTATCCCTTTTAGCCAGGATAGTCGCGATGTTGGTTTGGGAGTCTGGCTTGATCCAGGCCTCAACGGTGATATTGCCGGTAATGTTTAGACTGGCACCATGGCCGCAATCAACATAATCATCTGAACCATCAAAATCCAGGCAGTTCTGATCGCAAACCTGATCCTGCAAGGTTTCATCTACTCCTATATCTACAGTTACGTTGATGATTCGATCATCACCCTCAAAGTCCTTTGGGGGTAAGCCAGAAGCCGCATTATTCCCCGTATTCTTGCAGGGGGAAGAGCAGGTAAGATGGAAATCTCCGTTAGTTGCGTCTTCAAACAGCGGATCACGATCAATGTTACCTGTGCCGGTATACCCTCCCTGTACATCACAATAGGTGATACCAGCCGAGCCTGTGGGATATATACTATCTGATGTATTTCCCCATATTATGCAATTGGTGATAGCTGGTGAAGAGGATTCATTGTAAATCCCTCCACCATCACTGGTAGCCGTGTTGCCGTATATAGTACAGTTCGTTATGATGGGGGAGCCATATCTGTTATAAATACCGCCCCCTCGATTAGAAGACGAATTGCTGCTAAAGACGCAGTTGGTGATGACCGGTGACGCATCTCTGTTGTTTAAGCCCCCTCCTCCGTAATTTGCTGAGTTTTTCGTAAAGGTGCAATTGGTTATAGTTGGTGAATCGTATCTATTGGACATTCCTCCGCCTCGACCGTGTTGCAAAGTACCATTATCGGCATTTCCGTAACTTATTATGCAACCATCTAGAATTGCTGTATTATCCAGGCCATCATTGTAATGGTAGAAAACATGATAGCAATTATCAGAATTGTCTCCAGGAGTGCCTATGTCACCACTGAGTATGGTCGGATTCGCTTCCGGATCGCGCTGGCTTTGATGCGTTTCGGTGGCGTTGAAACCTCCATATATCTCCACCCCGTTTTTCATCTGGAAGGTTTTGTATCTGTCCCCAACACCTCCAACTTCCACCGATGGATAGTAGGTTCCTTCCGCTACCCAGATTTCCTTATCGGACGAGGCAATGTTCAAGGCACTCTGTAAATCGGTAAACGCATCTTGCCAGGAAACACCGGTATTGTTTCCGCCAGCATCGTCATTTACATAGATTCGACCTGAAGCCCATTCAAAGTGAGCAGTGACGCTCTTACTGGAATCCATATTGATTGTGTTGGGATTGGTACTTCCCGTTAGATCTCCTGACCAGTTTACGAATCCAAACCCTGTAGCAGGATCAGCAGTAAGAGCGACTATTGTTCCTGAGTCGTATTCCCCGCCAGTAGGATCTAGGATCACTGATCCTCCCACTACAGGATCAACAGAGACGATGAGAACGCAAATGGTGTTGACTGAGACTGAATCGGAACTCTGGCTCTGGCCGGTGGTTACGTCTTTGTATGCCCGGACCCGGTAGTAGTAATCGGTTCCCGAGTTCAGTCCGATAACGTTGTAGCTCAGTACATTGCCTACATCGCGGTTTTCATACCCGGTCACAAATGAAGAAAAACCGCTGTCTTCGGATACATCCAGGTAGTATTTAGTAGGAGGGAACCCAAGTGTTGGTGCTGACCAGTTGGCAGTGAAGCTGGTATCCGTTACATTGGTTGGCTCCAGTATTCCGGGCCGGACCATGGCATAGGATTCCTGCCAGTCGGAACTTTCCATATTATACAAAATGCCATCATTACTTCCAGCGATATCCGGCAAATTAACACCACCAGCCTGATCGAACTGATAGTAGCAAATCAGCCCGGATTCATTGCCAGCAAGGGTCTGGTGCATCGTACTTCGAATATCATCACCGGAACGGGCAATGTCCCAGATGCGGACTTCATCGATTTTACCCTTGAAGTTGTTCCCACCCACCGGCTCATTGCTAATATGCAGTCCATATACGGAATCCTGGGGTGTAATTGGGTTTAAAACCGGATCGCCGTCTGGCTCACCATTGATATAGAGTTGCATCGAGGCCCCATTACGCGTCAACGCAACATGGCTCCAGCGATTGATAGGGATAACCGAAGCAGAGTTAACCGAATCGGAATTGCTGCCGTTATAGACGCCTCCCTGCAATATGCCGCCTGAGGTGATACTCAGTTGGTAACTGGCGTTGCGGGCACCCCCATTTCCCCATCGACTTATTATATGGTTAAGTGCTTCAAGTCCATAACCAGCACCAGGATTGATCCATGCTTCCAATGTCAGATCCGTCAGGTCCAGGCTGGGATCATCCGGTATGGATACGTAGTCGTTACTACCATCGAAATCCAGAACGTTGCCGGGAGGTGGCATTACGCAAACCGGAACTGAACTCTGGCTCTGGCCGGTCGTTGCATCTTTATAGGCCCGAACCCGATAGTAGTAATCGGTTCCCGGATTCAGTCCGCTGACGTTGTAACTGAGCACAGTGCCGACATCGCGGTTTTCATACCCGGTCACAAACGAAGAAAAACCGCTGTCTTCGGATACATCCAGGTAGTATTTAGTAGGAGGGAACCCAAGTGTTGGTGCTGACCAGTTGGCAGTGAAGCTGGTATCCGTTACATTGGTTGGCTCCAGTATTCCGGGCCGGACCATGGCATAGGATTCCTGCCAGTCGGAATCATCCATGTTGTACAAGGTGCCATGATTACTTCCGGCGATATCCGGCAAAGTAACGCCGCCGGCTTGATCGAACTGATAGTAGGAAACCAGCCCGGTTTCGTTCCCGACCAGGGGTTGATTCATCGTACTTCGAATATCAGCGCCGGAACGGGCGATGTTCCAGATGCGGACTTCATCGATTTTACCCTGTATGTTTTGGTTATAATCAAGCCTGTTTCCGATAGTTAACGGATTGGATGTTGTCCACATAAGTTCACTGACAATGGGTTTACTTGCCTTCAGTGCGCCATCCACGTATAGTTCCATAATCCCGCCGGTGGTATTGATCACCCCCGCTACATGGTGCCACCGGCCATCACCGTAAGATTCCGGTGTCTGCATGTAATCATTCGTATTCGAATTATGGCTGTAGGTCAGCTCCAGTTTCCCATCCGGGATTAATTGCAAAAGATAGTTCTGCTGATCGGCAGATATCATTTTAGCGATGATCCCGTCGTAATTGCCTGGGGTTACTTTGATCCATGCTTCAATGGTGAGTTGTTGGGTAATACTCAATTCAGCACTATGGCCGCAATCGACATAATCGTCGCTACCATCGAAATCCAGACCGTTGCCGGGGGGTTCTACAAGATCCCAACCGCTCACCCCGCTGACCTGTCCGTCGCCATCATCCCCGCAAGCGAGCACGCGGCCGTCGCTTCTCAACGCCACCGTGTGCAAATCGCCGGCGGATACCTGGGTAATATCATCCCAGAACCAGTTCATCCAACTCCACATCACCCCGCTGACCTGTCCGTACTCATCATACCCGCAAGCGAGCGCGGTGTCGTCGCTTTTCAACCCCACCGTGTGATATGGGCCGGCGGATACCTGCGTGATATCGGTCCAGCTGCCCACCCCGCTGACTTGTCCGTCGCCATCATTCCCGCAAGCGAGGACGGTGCCGTCGCTTTTCAGTCCCACCGTGTGATATCTGCCGCCGGATACCTGGGTGATATCGGTCCAGCCGTCCACCCCGCCGACCTGTCCATAGTTGTCCCGCCCGCAAGCGACCACAGTGCCGTCGCTTTTCAACCCCACCGTGTGGAATCCGCCGCCGGATA
>CAZDMY010000196.1:0-5163 GCA_964506405.1 uncultured Dehalococcoidia bacterium
TGAGGAGGTCTTGTTGACATGCTGTCCGCCTGCCCCGCTGGCCCGGTATGTATCGATGCGCAAATCGTCCGGATTGATGCTCACCTCCACCTCGTCCGCCTCCGGCAGTACCGCCACCGTGGCCGCCGAGGTATGGATCCGGCCGCCGGACTCGGTTACCGGCACCCGCTGAACGCGATGCACACCGCTTTCATATTTCAGCTTTCCGAATACGCCCTTCCCCTGAACCTCGAAAATGATCTCCTTGTATCCGCCGATACCGGTTTCGCTGGCGCTCATCAAATCCACCTGCCACCCCTTCTCCAGTGCGTACCGGCTGTACATTCCATAGAGAACGCCGGCAAACAGCGCTGCTTCCTCACCACCCGTCCCCGCCCGGATTTCCATAATGACATCTTTTTTATCGGCCGGGTCTTTCGAGCGAAGCGCCGTTTTCAATTCCTTCAGCAGCACCTCCCGGCGAGCCTGCAACGCGTGAAGCTCATCAGCCACCAGTTCGGCCATTTCATCATCCAGATGATCTCTCTGCATGGTCTCCAGTTCGGCGATCTTCTCAGTGACCTCCTTAAACGACTGGTAACCAGCCACGGTATCACGGATTGCAGCCTGCTCCTGCGCCAGCTTCTGCAGGTGTTCGTGATCGGATATGATATCATCCCGGTACATGAGCCGGTTGATCTCTTCATATCTATCCTGGATTTCATCCAGACGGTCGAAAATGCTGTGCATCGTCACCCCTTTTCCCCGATTCATTATACCAGCCTCCGCTGCCTTTTCAATTTAACTAACCGGGTTGAATACCCCTTCAAAAGCAAGTAGAATACCTGCAAAACAGCCTTTTTCATTTTGATAAGGGAGGATCATCATGGCAGGATTGGTGGAAGGCAAGGTGTGCCTGGTTACCGGGGCCGGATCGGGGATCGGGCGGGCCATCGCTCTGGGTATGGCGAGAGAGGGCGCTAAAGTGGTGGCGGCCGACATCGCAGCAGATGCCGGGCAGGCAACGGTTCAACAGATCAAGGATGCCGGAAGCGATGCGGTTTTTGTGGAGGCGGATGTCTCCCGCGAATCGGATATCCAGGCAATGGTGAATAAAGTTGTGGAAACCTTTGGCCGGCTGGATTGCGCGGTGAACAACGCCGGCATCGACGGCGACACGGCCCGAACCGCCGATTGCTCCACGGAAAACTGGAATAAGGTCATCGGCATCAACCTTACAGGCGTTTTCCTGGGATTGAAATACCAGATCCCTCAGATGCTCAAGCAGGGTGGCGGGGCCATCGTGAATATCGCCTCAACGATGGGCGTTGTTGCCCACCAGAACGTCCCGGCTTATGTAGCCAGCAAACACGGGGTAGTGGGATTGACCAAGTCTACAGCTCTTGGTTACGTCACGGAAAACATCCGCGTGAACGCGGTGTGCCCGGGCAATACCCGAACCGCGATTCTTGACCACGTGATGCAGCGCATGCCGGAGGTATTTGAGAACCTGATGGCGGCCACCCCGATCGGGCGGCTGGCCGAGCCGGAGGAGATCGCCAATGCCGTTATCTGGCTGTGTTCAGATCAGGCTTCGTTCGTAACCGGCCATGCGATGGTCGTGGATGGCTGCTACAGCATCCAATAGAATGTTTAACCGGCGGCAACCAGTCTCCAGTCGCAAGTCGTTAGTCGAGAGTCTCTAGTCGATAGTCATTAGTCGAAAGTCACCAGTGGAAAGTCGAAAGTCATAAGTCAATAGTCGCAAGTCGAAGGTCTTTAGTCGTTAGTTGAAAGGCAAGTGTGATAAAGTCCCCTCTTGAGAGGGGATATAGGGGTGTGTTTTCAGTTATCAGTTCTTGGTCTACGGCCTTCAGTTCCCCCCATTCTCCGGTTCACCCTTTCCCCGATTCTCCGTTTCCCCTTTTCTCTAACACTACGCTCCCCGCGCCTTGGCAAGAAACAGTTCCCCCTTGACAATCCAGGTTTTGTTTGACATTTGAGTTTTGAGATTGGTCATTCATCATTCGGCCAACGGCCGTCTTGACACCCAAGGGCTGGATGCTTATCATGGAAATCGATTCAATCCCCCGGACTCAAATTTTGAGCGAACTTGATACCCTTCAGCAAGCCATCAGATTCTCATTCGAGGATGTATCCCTCCTGTCGCAGGCACTCGTACATAGTTCTTACCTGAACGAATGTGACGATAGATTTATGCAAACCAACGAACGGCTCGAATTTCTGGGAGATGCCGTTCTGGATGCCATCGTAGCAGATGTCATTTTCCATCGTTTCCCAGATGCATCCGAAGGCGAGCTGACGCGCATAAAATCTGCGCTGGTTTGCACCGGGAACCTGGCACGCCTGGCCCGGTCTTTTCAGATTGGCGATTACCTGCTAATGGGGAAAGGTGAAGCCGATAGCGGTGGAAGGGAAAGAGATCGAAATCTGGCCGGCACTATGGAGGCAATCATCGGTGCAATTTTCTGCGACCAGGGATTTGGTCCGGTTCGCCAGTTTGTCGAACAAAACCTGACAGGCGATATCGATTCGAACCATCAATTGCTCGATGGCAGGGACCCAAAATCAAAGCTGCAGGAACTGGTCCAATCCGATATGAAAGCGATCCCGGTCTACGGAATTGTTGATATCAGCGGTCCCGACCACGAGAGGGTATTCACCGCCCAGGTACTGATTAACGATTCCGTGGTAGGCCGCGGCACCGGCCGGAGCAAGCAGAAGGCCGAACAGGAAGCGGCGCGAGAAGCGCTTACGAGATTAGAAGGAGACAGCATTGTTCAACCTGATTAAGAAGACCCGCGAAAGTATGGAGCGTACCCGCCAGGCATGGACGGGCCGGATTTCCGGCATTTTTGACCGGGCGGAGTTTACCGACGACCTCTGGGAAGAACTGGAGGAAATCCTGATAGCCGCAGATGTGGGCGTCAACGCGTCGCTCAAACTGGTGGAATGCACGCAGGCCAGGATTAAAAACGAGAAGATCAGGGAAGCCGGCGAGGTGCGCCGTGTACTTGGTGAAGAAATGGCCCGCATTTTGACCTCTCCTTCACCCGACGGATTCCATCTCAAGGAGGGGAAACCCGCTGTACTGCTGATGGTCGGTGTGAACGGAACCGGAAAGACCACCACCATCGCCAAGCTGGCACATCTACTCAAAAAAGACGGCAAGCAGGTAGTCATGGCCGCCGGGGATACCTTCCGCGCTGCGGCCATCGAGCAGTTAAAATACTGGGGCAACCGTCTGGGCGTTGATGTTATTGCCGGTCAACCCGGCGGCGATCCGGGCGCAGTAGTTTACGATGCCTTAGAGGCTGCTAAAAAGCGCGGGGTGGATTACCTTGTTGTGGATACTGCCGGCCGGATTCAGACGAAATCCAACCTCATGGAGGAACTGAAGAAAATCCGGCGGATCATTGAACGCAGCAGCATCGATCCTCAGGTATTGCTGGTACTTGATGCCAATACCGGACAGAACGGATTGAGCCAGGCCCGCTATTTTACCGAAGCGGTAAAGGTCGACGCAGTGATCATCGCCAAACTGGACAGCACATCAAAGGGAGGCGTAATCCTGGGTATTGTGGATGAACTGCGAATTCCGGTGGCCTTTATCGGCACGGGGCAGGAACCCGAAGATCTGGCAGCCTTCAATCCGGATGAATTCGTCCAGGCCCTCCTCGGTTAGACATTATGTTCACTCATCTGCATGTCCATACCGAATACAGCCTGCTGGATGGAATGGGGCGCATCCCCCTTTTAATCCAACGGGCCAAAGAGATGGGTATGGAAAGCCTGGCTATTACCGATCATGGTACCCTGTATGGAATCCTTCAGTTCTACCTCAAGGCGAAAGCGGCGGGAATCAAGCCCGTACTGGGATGTGAACTGTACGTCGCTCATGGAAAACGTACCACAAGAACGCCGGCGGAGAAGAGTCCGTACCACCTGGTGGTGCTGGCCAGGAACGAGGCCGGATACCGCAACCTGATGCGGTTGAGCAGCAAGGGCTTTCTGGAAGGTTTTTACTATAAACCCAGGGTGGATAAGGAACTGCTGGCCGAGCATCATGAGGGGTTGATCGCACTATCGGCCTGCCTTCAGGGAGAGGTAGCGCGTCTGATCGTGGAACAGGACTTCGAAGCGGCGGAAGCCGCTGCCATGTGGTATAAAGACACGTTCGAGAATTTCTACCTGGAAATCCAGCATCACGACATACCGGAGCAGCGAACGGTCAACCAGGCCCTGATCGAAATGAGCCAGAAGCTGGATATCCCGCTGGTAGCGACCAACGACACCCACTACCTGGAGAAAGCGGATGCGCCCATCCACGACATCCTGCTTTGCATTCAGACGCAGAGCACCATAAACGATCAGAAGCGAATGAAGATGGCTGATGATTCGTTCTATCTGCGCAGTCCCGAGGAGATGGCCGAGCTATTTGCCCAATGCCCGGAGGCAATCGAGAATACCGGCCGGATTGCGGATATGTGCGATCTACACCTTGAATTCGGCCGGCTGCACCTGCCCGTCATCGATATTCCGAGAGATAAAACCTCAGATGAACACCTGGCGGACCTTTGCTGGCAGGGGCTTGAAGCACGTTTACCGGATGCGGATGAAACAGTCAAGGAGCGGCTGATCTATGAACTTGATGTCATCCGGGAGACGGAGTTTCCGGATTACTTTCTGGTTGTCTGGGACCTGATCCGCTTCGTTCGGGAACAGGACATCCTGTTCGGAGTCCGGGGAAGCGCGGCCGCCAGCCTGGTACTATATTGCCTCGGCATCACCGATATCAATCCGCTGAACCATAAGCTCGTTTTCGAGAGGTTCCTCAATGTCGAACGCAAGGAGATGCCGGATATCGACCTGGATTTCCAGGATGATCGGCGGGAAGAGGCTATCCGGTATGTGGCGGACAAATACGGTACCGACCGGGTGGCTCAGATCGTTACCTTCGGGACACTTGGCTCCAAAGCCGTGATCCGGGATGTCGGACGTGTGCTCGGGATGTCTTACGGTCAGGTGGATACGGTGGCCCGCCTGATACCCGGCATGGGCGCAGGGCTTCATAGCGTACTGGCGGAGAATGCGGAATTCAGCAGTATGTACCACAGCGACCCCGAAATAAGAAAGCTGGTGGATACCGGCATGAAACTGGAG
>CAZDMY010000197.1:0-5131 GCA_964506405.1 uncultured Dehalococcoidia bacterium
GGATTGTGATAACATCCTGAGCGATGGCGATAAAAGTGGCAAGAAGGGGGACAAACCCTGCACCGGTCCGGCCGATCCAAGCATTAACACAACCAATTGCGACGATAACTGCCCCAACACCTACAATCCGCAACAGAAGGACAGTGAGGTCCAAGTAGTAAGGAAATGCCTTGGTCCCATATTGGGCTGCTTCAACATCATCATGTACGACGGTGATGGCATTGGCGATGCCTGCGATAACTGCATCTATGTCAAAAACAAAGATCAGCAGGACTCAGATAATGATGGGGTCGGGGATGCCTGCGACAACTGTCCGAATACCGCTAATCCCGTTTACAAGACGATACCCAAAAAAGACCTGGCTGGAAACACCATTGGTGTAATCAGGCTTCAAAAAGATACAGACGGTGACGGAATGGGGGATGCATGTGACAACTGCCCGCAGCATTACAATCCCAACCAGAAAGATACGGATAATGATGGGCAGGGGGATGCATGCGACTGTAATGACGGCATCAAAGGAGAAAACGAGACGGCCTGGGATTGCGGTGGACCATGCGGTCCTTGCTCGGCGTGTTCGCTCAGTCAGGGTTCGACACTTCCTTCAAGCTTCGACTGGAGGAATTGGAGAGGCACAAACTGGCTCTCACCGGTTAAAAACCAAAAGGCATGTGGCTCATGCTGGGCCTTTACCGCAGTTGGTGTACTGGAGGCCAGATACAATCAACAACAGAATAACCCCGCAATGACCCCTATTGACCTTTCAGAACAGTATCTTCTTTCGGGCAAGAAAGGAGGAGGGGATTGTTTCCAAGGTGGGACACATAACAGTGCCTTCGCGGAAATCAAAAAAGACATGATTGTTGACGAAACATGCTTGCCGTATACTTCCGGAGCATGTTGTCGCCATTGCACGAACCCGGCAACTTGTCCTGCCAACTGCATGACATTTGCCAAGGCTTCATGTAAAACTCCCGATGCTGCCGGGCAGGACTATATCGTTGATTATTGCGATAGTTCCTGCTGGGGCACGAACAACTACTGTGCGAACCCTACAAGCCTTTCCTCACTTAACACAAGTTCATGTGCTCAATGGACTATTAAGGATTATCACCAGGTCAAGAACGATACAGATACCATTAAAAAAGCCATTCTCTGCCAGGGACCTTTGGGTGTTTTCTCCGGTAGCTGGGGTCACTTGATTGTTCTCGTTGGGTGGAACGATACCGCAACAGCCCCAAACTGGACCACCCCCGGTTACTGGATTATCAAAAACAGCTGGGGAACCGGCTATGGCATAGATGGTTATGGATTTATACCTTACGATCACAATCACAGTGATATGTCAGTTTCGGTGTTTTACGTCGAAGATGTAAAAAGGAAATAGGAGAAACCGATGAAAATCAACGTGATGTTTGTCGTTAAATTCTGGGGAATTATCCTGTTGACATTTATTTTCGTTGCTGGCAGCTTCAGCATCGCTTCTGCCCGAAAGAATCCGGCAGCCTGTTATTGTGAAGCGATGGGATATGAATATACAATCGAAATAACTGCGCAGGGGGAAAGGGGTTATTGCACGCTTCCTGACAACCGGAAAGTTGATGCCTGGGAATTTGTTCTGGGAAAGGTTGGCCAGGAATACAGCTACTGTGAGCAAAATGGATATGAAATGAAAACGGTCGATGACTGGGAAACTTGCAGCAGTTATGGCATTCCTCCGTGTGCAGTGTGTATTCTTGATGATGGTAGTGAAGTGGAAATTACCGAACTGATGAATCTTGATTTGATTGCCGGGGAGTGTGGGGATGGAATCTGCGCGTACAGCGAAACTTATGAGAACTGTCCGCAGGATTGCGCTCAGGAGGGTGACATCGGTGATGCAATCCTCTCGGATACCGAAGTATCGGATGATGAGAGTGATGGCCTGCCAGGCTGGATTATCGGCATCATTATAGCAGCCGTGATTGCAGCCGGTGTAATCCTGTACTTTTCTACCCGGCGAAGGAAACAACAAACGGACTCCGAAGCACACAATGAATCAAACATGGAGGCATGATCCAATAGCCGGTTCAAAATAAAATTTGCATAAGCCGTCACTCTGGGACCGGATCGTACGTATCTGCTTTTTCTTCCACTCTATTGTCTATGATCTGCCCTTATGGACACCGTGGGGGAGGCAGGTACAGCTCTCTGACCCCACACCAGGGCCGCAGCGCCTTCGTATGATCCGCTACAAATCGCCACAAAAATCGGAAGCTGTTTAACCAAGATTCCGGATTGACAACCACTTGCAGCCCGGAGTAATATAATAATTACGATAGCATTACTGATATTGACCCAAGCCTCATAGCTCTTTACCTCGCCTCGATGAAATACTAAAATAGGAAGTGCATGATGAAGGAGATTTACCAATGAACGCAATGGGAACACTTTCGGAGCATCTTTCCAGGAGACGATCTCAATTAAGGGAGATCAAGAAAAGCGGGCAGAAGATCATTGGCTACACCCCGGGTGGATATCTGCCCGAAGAAATGATCTATGCCGCCGGAGGCGTACCGATATGCCTGGCCCGGGGCGGGGAGCCGGAACCGGTTTCCGAAAGCCTCGCCTACATACCAAGATTTATCGATACCTTCTGCCGCTGCCAGATTGGATACCGGATGATGGGGGAGGAAGTACTGTATCAGCTTCCAGACCTGGTGATCGTTCCTGTGAACGATTGTAACCAGAGGGGAATCGCCGATTGCTGGAACTACTATACGGATGTCGATGTATTCCGGTATGGCGTCCCGCACAACAAGCGCGAGGACGCTTTCGAATACTACGTTGGCAGCCTGCGGTTACTGAAAAACAAACTGGAAAGTTTTTCCGGCACCACCATCAGCGACGATAAGCTCAAAGAAGAGATCAAGACACAGAACAAGTTACGGGAACTCTTCCGGAACATCAGCCTGCTGCGCCAGCCCGGTAAAACCCCGGTTATCAGCAGCCAGGAATTCATCAAGCTTCACCACGCTTCTTTCTACGCAGATAGAGCGGTCCTCATAGAACAACTCGAATTACTTTATGAAGAACTGAAGCAGAAACAAGTTGAAGAAACCGGCAGGCCTAAGGTGTTATTGACTGCCTCCACGCTGGCTATGGGCGATTACAAGATTTTCAGCATCATGGATGAGGTTGGTGGGGAACTTATCTTCGAGGAGGCCGGAGAGGGGCTGAGGCCGTATATAGATGATGTTTCGCTGGAAGGCGATCCCATACTGGCACTTGCCGATACCTATTTCATGAAGCGCATTCCCCCGGCATGGTTCCGGCCTACCAGGGAACGGGTGGATTACCTGCTTAATACCGTCAGAGAGAGGCAGGTGGACGGACTTCTATGGTATCAGTTACTGTATCGTGACGGGTACGATATTCAGTCCTATTCCTTCGAGAAAGAATACGAAAAAGTCACCGGTCTTCCGTTCCTGAAACTGGAATCAGATTATGATACCTCGGAAAGGGGCCAGTTCAAAACTCGGCTGGAAACCTTTGTCGAAATGATGAAACAGAGGAGGTAGGAATGTACGAAAATCTTTTTAAAATGTGCGGATACACTGATGAGGAAATTGAAGAACAGCGCCCCCGAATAGAAAAGTTCCTGGACCGGCTAGGGGTAAACAACGAAGCAGCCATAAAGCACGCGGAGAAAACCGTCCAGTTGAATTATGATGTGGAGATGGTTTCCGTCCGCAAGCTTCTGTGGGTATTCATGGCCAGTTGTATCGATGCCGTGTTGGCCAGGGATGAGCACGAATATGTAATCAACTGCAACTGGCCCTTCCCGGTCCAGATGACACTGGCAATGATCGATGCCGCCAAAGAGGGCGGAGGCAAAGCCTGGGTGGGTATGCCCGTCCAGATCTTCTGGATGGTCGGCGGTACGATCTTCAATATCCTGACACCCGTACTGGAAAGAGGTGAGTTGATCGGTCAGCCGGTTGGGAAGGCCCACTGCTCCCAATACCAGATTTATACCGGTGCCATCGATATGGGCATCCTCCCGAAACCTGACCTGGCTATCGGGTCAGGCTGGTTCTGCGATCAGGCCGCCGAAACCGAGGAAATGATGAGCGAACTTTACAACTATGAGATTTTCTACCTCGACGGCCTTAATGAATGGCAATGGAACGAATGGCCGGACCTTAACGAGCGAGCGGTGCAATACAGCGCCAACACCATCCGACTGGCCCTCAAACGATTGAAGGAAATTACGGGAATCGAGACAACTAATGCACAGTTGAAAGAGGGGTTCAAATATGTCGCCCGATGGCTGTACGGGATGCAGAACATCACACGCATGATCGGGACAGCCGATCCGCAACCAATCAGCCAGGCCAATGTCAATCTGCCTTACGGACTCTGGGCGATCGCCACCGAATACCGGGAACGCGCGGTTGAAGGACTGAGCGATATGGTCAGGGAAGTCAAACGAAAAATCGACGCGGGTGAAGGCGTCGTCCCCAAGGGCGCTCCTCGTGTCTACCTTGCCTTGAGAACGAATGTGGATACAACCCCTATCCGTATGGTGGAGGAACTGGGGCTTTGCCTCCCCACTGTTTTTGTAGACTGGTTGTGCCCCCAGGAACTTACCAAGAGTAAATATGAGGACCCGGTGGATAAGATCGCGGAAGGCCTCTATCGAAGACCCCAGTTGTGTTCTGCTGATGCATCGATGACATACTGGAAAACAGTCTGCAAAGACTGGAATATGGATGCGGCGATTATGTTCTTTGCTTATAACTGCCGGCCGTGGGCTATCCCTCCGATTATGGCCAAGAAAGAAATCCAGGAAGAACTGGGTATCCCCTGTATCGTCCTGGAAGGGGATAGCTACGATACGCGGAACTACAACGCCCAGCAACTGAGGACACGGCTGGAATCGTTTGCTGAAATCGTGAAAATGAACAAGGAGATGAAGGCAGCCGCATAGCCATAAGGCGTATATGTCATTCCGGCCTTTGAGCCGGAATCTCCTCAAATAACAGTGAGATTCCCGCACACCAAGGCGCATCTGCGACCTTCGAGGGAATGACAAACAATACAACGTGAATGTACATTACATAATCATTGGATATGTGAGGGGGTACGG
>CAZDMY010000198.1:0-3814 GCA_964506405.1 uncultured Dehalococcoidia bacterium
TCGGTGTAGCCATCCCGCCGCCGGTACGTCGACTGTCTTAACCGCTATCCGGGGGCAGGGTTAACCAAGGGCATTTGTGGTGCCAAAGATTGAAAATCCCCCAAAATTAGCTTCGATTTTTGGGAAAACTGTAGAACTTGGGTGAGATTATCGATCTGGTCAAGCAGGTTTTATATGGAAACCATCCGGATAACGCAGAAGAGATCATTCGCAGTGGTTGTGGTTATCTTTCAGCCTACCAGGCCTATCAAATGCTCCATATAATAAAAGATGCATCTGATGCTGTAGGTCCGGAGAACATCGATTCGAAGGCACTTTATGACGCGGCCCAGTCTTTTACTGCCACAAGTGATGGAATCGACCTGTACGGTTTTAGTGACATCAAACGCTGTTCAACCAATTATTACGAAGTATGTAAAGCGGATGCTATTGAAAAGGACCTCATTCGAATTGATCCGAACTGGCTGCCGCTTGTTCGTGCGCCGTAGTTTATGATGCTATTCATATCTGAGGGCTTCTATCGGGTTCAGGCGAGAAGCACGAATAGCTGGATATGTACCCGCGACAATTCCGACAGCTATTGCTACTGCAAATGACAGCATGACGATTGTTGCCGAGACGATAGGCTCAATGGGTGCCTGCTGCATCCCTGCCATCTGAGTTACCTTCAGGTCTCTGAAAGCATATTCAGCCGCCAGATAACCTGCTCCAATCCCGATCATCCCGCCAATCAGACTGATAGTAGTCGCTTCAAGGAGGAACTGTACCAGTATGTGACGGCGCTTAGCGCCCACCGCTTTACGGATGCCTATCTCCCGGGTACGTTCCGTAACCGAAACAAGCATAATATTCATGATCCCGATACCGGCAATGATCAGCGCCAGGATGGAAGTCCATTGCAGTAGAACTTGCAGGGTGTCGTTGGTATTGGTCATCATATCCATGTAATCCTGCATTACGTTGACGGTAAAATCATTACCATCACCCGGACCGAGATCGTGCCGCTCTCGCAGAAATGCTGTGACCTGTTCGACCGCCTCATCAACCTTACTGGCACTGGCAGCTTGTAAGCCAATCATATTGACCAGATGTTCACCCTTGACAGAATACTGCGGATCGATGCGGTGCATCACAGTCGTGATGGGAAGGAGCACCGACCTGTCGGCTGTTGTCCATCCCCCTTTCCCATCGCTTTGCAGCGCTCCTATCACATTTAGAGAACGGCCTTTCATCCGCACTTTCTGCCCAACAGGATCTTCATCTCCAAACAGGTCTTTGGCGATGGCGCTTCCCAGAATACACACCATCGCTTTGTCCTCTACATCATCGAACGTGAAGAACTCCCCGGAAGAGAGCGGAACATCGAAAAACTCCAGATAATCCGGTGTTACTCCGCTGACACTTGCATTAACGTTTTCTACTCCGGCGACAATCTGCAGGCGTGTGGTCACTTGAGCGGTACAGTCATTAATAGCAGGCATTCGATCCAGCGATTCTTTCATTGCGAGGTAATCGTTATACGTGAGGTTCCGGGTGCTCCCGGGAGTGCCGGCGATTCTCCCCATCATACCAGCGCCCGGTTCCACCCACATGGCATCCGAACCCAATTCCGCCAGGTCCCCCAGAATCGATTTCTCGGAACCCTCACCAACGGCCATCATGGATATTATGGACCCGATGCCAATGATGACACCAAGTACCGTAAGGAAAGAACGCAGTTTATGGGCAAATATGCCCCGGAGTGCCACCATCAAGGTAGCCAGATACTTCATCGCTTGAGCACCTCTTCGTCGCCAACGAATCCATCGCGAAGATTGATAATCCGCTGACAGCATTCAGCGATTTCCCGTTCGTGGGTCACCATAACAATTGTAATCCCGTCCTTGTCATTCAGTTCCTTAAATATCTCCATGATTTCGCGCCCTGTTCGGGTATCCAGATTCCCCGTTGGCTCATCGGCCAGAATGATAGCAGGATTGGTCACCAGCGCTCGCGCGATGCTTACCCGCTGCTGCTGCCCGCCGGAGAGTTCGCTGGGTTTATGGCGCGCCCTGTCGGCAAGTTTCACTCGCTCCAGAGATGCCATAGCCTGCTTTTTCCGATCCGATGCGCCACTGTAAATAAGAGGGAGTTCCACGTTTGCAATGGCAGAGGTACGAGCCAGCAGATTGTAATGCTGGAATACGAATCCGATTTTTCTATTCCTGATCTCAGCAAGCTCGTTGTCATTCAGTTTGCCGATATTGGCGTCATCCAGTTCATACGTACCGGAAGTCTGCTGATCGAGACATCCGATGATGTTCATTAACGTGGATTTCCCCGAACCGGAAGGCCCCATGACGGCCACCATTTCACCGGGATTAATCTTAAGATCCACCCCGCGGAGGGCGTTCACTTCGACCTTACCCAGTCTATAGGTTTTGGTAATTCCCCGCATACTAATCATGATGGATTTCCCTACATCCCACCCATACCGCCAAAGCCTCCTGAATCATAATCGCCCGGATCGATCCCCATTTCTTTCGCCATATCAGTTAAGGCGTCAAGGCAATCGCGGTTTTCCAGCATGATTTCAAGGCATTCTTTGATTTCCTCGGGAACTTCTCCAGTATCATCATTTGCATATTGCTCGATTTCATCCCATGGAATCTCTCCGCCGAATTCACTTGCGTCCATACCCATCTCCTCTCCCATTTCCATCATCTTCTCGAAACAATTTGTGAGTTCCTGATTGCCCATGATTTCACCCACACATGCCATAACATCGACGTTCCCGGATCCCGAGCTGCTGGAACTGCCAGCTACCTTAGATACAGAATAATCTGTGTTAGAAAGAATATATTCGCCTTCTTTGAGTCCGGAGGTTATTTCGACTAAACTTCTATCGCCAACGCCGGTCTGAACCTCCCGCACCTCTTCTACGCCTCCATCCGTAATCACTGTAACTGTCTCAATACCCGCTGCCCGATCCCTGGTAACGGCACTTATAGGGATCAGAATCTCATTTTGGACCAACACTGCATGGATATCAGCCGAGGCCGTCATGCCATCTTTCAGGCTGGCACCCAGTGTATCGTCTATGCCGATTGTAATGCCATAAGTAATCAGCCCCGCCTGATTGGAGCCTACAGGAGTTACAGCGGTCACTTCACCGGGGAACGTAACCCCCGGCACAGCATCGATACTGATTTCCGCTTTTTGCCCGATTTCGACTCTGGCAACATCGATTTCATCGACATCGCCGGCGACCTCCACTTTAGAGGCATCCACCAGTTGCATGACGACGGTGCTGGCCCCAACATTATCGCCGACGATCACGTTAACGTTAGCGATCGTACCATCAAATGGGGCCGCAAGTGAAGCCTTTTGAAGCTGTTCCCGGGCTTCATTCTGAGCAATCCGGGCTTTGCTGACGTTAATTTGAAGCAATTCGATATCCAGCCCGGCCTCCACATATGCCAGCTCATCTTTGGCCTGAATGAGGGCTGCATGCGCCGTTGCAACTGCACCTTCTTTCTCCCGGATATCAATCGGAGCGTTTGCCAGCATGTTTTCAGCGTCTTTGACGCGTCTCTGGGCCGTAGCAATTGATGTTTCAGCGGTTTCTTCAGCGATTTCCAGGTTCTTTTCGGCTTTTTCCCATAACCATCTAAGCTCATCTTTCTGTTCCTGAAAACTCAGCAGGTACAAATACTCCAGGTTGTCCTGGACGAACTTACTGTAAGCTTCGTAAGCTTCCTCAGCAGCATCCTCGCTGTCGGTAACGGTTATCCGGGCATCTTTTTTCGCGATTTCCAAATCCCGACGGGCGTTT
>CAZDMY010000198.1:3824-5071 GCA_964506405.1 uncultured Dehalococcoidia bacterium
CAGACTGGTCTGGGCATCCGATATATTGAATCTCCGGGCCTGCTCCAGGGCTTCTTCGGCATGGGAGAGATTTACTTCAGCATTTTCTACAGCAGCTTCGGCCTGAAGTCTGGTGCTGTCGGAACTGACCTTTACAAGATTGATTTGTGCGATGCGTAGATCGGCCTCCGAACGCTCTACAGCTCTGGTGAGGGAGGAAACATCAAGCTTGGCCAGAATATCTCCTTTTGTTACTGCATCTCCAAACTCCACATTCAGTTCCTCGACTGTTCCTCCGACACCGAAAGACAGGTTAGCTCGATGGGGCATAGATACGTTACCGAATGCGCTGATAACCGCAGTTAAATCGCCGCGCCTGACCTCTATTTGCTGCACCGGTTCATCAGTTGATTGTTCCTCCGATTCGTCACTATTGCAACCGAACGTTACCAGTCCAACGGCAACGAGCGAAGTTATCAACAATGCAGATACTATTGATTTCAAACACTTCACAAGAATTCCTCCTGAAGCTACCGTTTATTTGTTCCTGCTAAACACCTTTTGTTGCTCTAATCGTACCAGCCAAACATGAATTCTTCATGAAACGGCATCCAACCCGTTTCCCGGGAACGAAAAACGAGGGGACAATAATGGCTGACAACGCGATCCGCTTCCGGATTAAAGAACAGGCTGTTTTTTACGACCACAGGGGGATTAAGACGAACAATGCCTTGCTTTCACATATTTTCTGATCGAGTAAAAAACGCCGGCCAAACAACTGATCCCGATAATATCGATGACCGCATTAGTTCCTGTAACCTTCACATCAAAAGCCAGATTCAAGGCGTACATACTCAAAGTCACCAGGGCAATAGACAGTCCAACGGAAAGTACGGCTCGCTCCAGACGGTTTATTTGGGTGCGATTGAAGAAAACAAACGACCATGCAAAACCCGGGAGGAAGAAGATCAAAATGGACGCTATTATCGCTCGAAGTACCGGGACGTGGTCGAGAACCGAAGCCCCGAAATCGATCAGGGTATTCAGGCAACCTGCTTGAACGATAAGCCAATCCGTTCCGCTTTCCATATTTCTGAATCAGAGCAAATAGATGATCTCTCGTTTATTCAGGATTTAGTCTTCCAGGCCCTCTTTTTCGTCAAGGTAGTCTTCATCGGCGAATATACCCGATTCACGTCCCTGATGCACTGTCACCACAAAGTCCTCACGAGGAGTATCGGAGGAAAGCACCAGTTCCTCGTCGATCA
>CAZDMY010000199.1:0-5061 GCA_964506405.1 uncultured Dehalococcoidia bacterium
TGATTTTTGCTACAGGACTGCCGTTGATGCCGATGCCCTTCAAAATCTCATCATGAGTGGAGCGTTTGATTGTTTCGGGCTCTCCCGCAGGCAGGCCCTCTGGCAGGCCGGAATGCTGGAAAAAACCGGGCCGGACCAGATGCCGATCGGGATTGGAAAGCCGGTGGAACTGCCTCCCCTGACCGAAATGGAGGAAATGAAGCTCGATTACGAGATACAGGGGCTTTCCCCTAAATATCACCCGATCAGGGCCCTTGGGGAAAAAATACTGGAAACAGGATTTCTGAAAAGCGCGGACCTGGACCATATCGCTGAAGGAACCGTAGTAAAATGTGCCGGATACGTGGTCACCCGGCAGAGACCGGCCACCGCTAAAGGGTTTTCCTTTCTGACACTGGAAGACGAGGAGGGAATGATCAACGTAATACTGAAACCGAAGACCTACGAAAAATACCGGCAGGTATTCAGGCTGGAACTTCTGGTGGCAGTGGAGGGCCGGCTTCAAAAAAAGGACGGCATCATCAATATCATTGCCAGCCATCTCGCGCCACTGGCAAATGAAATGGGTACTGCCAGGATTCCTCTGCGGGGTTTCTGCCGATATTGAATTTGTGATAAATGTCATATCACCTGTTGTAGAAACCGGTTATTCTTAATTATGCTTTCCTCCTTATCTCTCCTTTCTCTTTAGGATACGGGTGGGAGGGGTGCCGGCCCCTGCTTTCCTGATAGATTGCAGGGGCCGGATCTTTTCCGGCCTTGATTTGTTGAACAAACCCTCCGGATGGTAGAATCATCTGCAAGAGACTTCTATGGGTAAAATACTGATTGGAACCTGTTCCTGGACCGAGGAATCCCTTATCAAAGGAGGTAAATTCTATCCCCCTACCGCTAAGGATGCTGAATCGCGGTTGCGGTATTATGCCACTCAATTCCCTATCGTTGAGGTGGACAGCTCCTATTACGCGATGATCTACCCCGATACCACCCGGCTCTGGGTGAAGCGAACGCCCGATGACTTCACCTTTTTCGAGTGCTGATTGAAGATGTCTATTCCCGGAACCTAAATGCTCAACCCGGATGGAAGTATCAACCAGTATCATGATTTCTGGCTTGCCATCCGCCTTCTTGGAACTGGCTTTGTATCCTTTTCAGTTCCTCCGAGTTCAGCAAGTGGCTTACTGCTTTCCAGGGTGATCAACAATGTCTCCAGACCCTTTCTGATCAATGACGTCTTTCCCCTGATACCGGTCAGTTCGGAGGCCTTTTCCAGGATTCTGTCATCGATATTAAGTGTCGTTCTAATGTGCATCAGTGTGCACCATTTATGCATATTTGCCAATTACTGAAAACGAGAACCCAGCAATCGTAATACTTTTTCTTTGCATGATAAGTATTCTGAATCAAATAAGCTTACCGATCGGTAATAATTCACGCGGTTGGGACTGCAAATGGGTAACGTTTTACCGTACGGTAATATTCATATTGACAAAACCCTCTTCAATGTGATATATTACCGATCGGTAAAATGATTATCAAAAATCCTGAACAATTGGGAACCGCCATTCGGGAGACGCGCAAACATTTGAAGGTCACCCAGAAAGAGCTTGCAATGTCCTGCGGCACCAATGTACGTTTCATTAGCGATCTTGAGAATGGAAAGCCTACCTGTCAAATTGGAAAGATACTTCAGGTTCTGCAAGCACTGGGGATAAAATTCCAACTGGACGGTGCAGAAATCGCTCATTATTCATAATTCATAAGCATGAAACGTTTGATTGTATTTCTGAACTCTGAAAGAGTAGGGACTCTTGAACAGGATGATAGCGGTTTAGTGCAGTTCCAATATGATCCATCCTGGATAGAAAAACCTGATTCCATACCTCTTTCGCGGTCACTTCCACTAACGGGCGAGGTGTTCAAAGGCAAGAAAGCCAGGCCTTTCTTTGCTGGTATTCTGCCGGAAGAACAGCCCCGTAAAATAATCGCCCGGATTTTAGGGATCAGTAATACCAATGACTTTGCCATGTTGGAAAGAATAGGAGGTGAGTGTGCCGGGGCGGTTAGCCTGCTTGCTGAAGACAGCATCGTTACAGATTTCACACAGCCTGTTTATCGTGAATTGACCGAATCGGAGTTAATACAAATAGTTGCCGAATTACCCGGTCGCCCTTTGATGGCTGGAAGTGAAGGTCTCCGACTTTCCCTGGCCGGGGTACAGGACAAACTGCCGGGTATAATCCGTGACAAAAAGATATGTCTCCCGCTGGATAATACTCCCAGTACCCACATATTGAAACCGGAACCAGCCCATTTCCCGGGATTAGCGGCAAACGAATTCTTTTGTATGACCCTGGCCCATTCCGCTGGTTTACCCGTACCTGCTATTGAGTATCGTCAGATAGGAAACACACCATCCATTCTGGTGCAAAGATATGATCGAAGGGTTGATGAACAAGGCAATATACAACGACTTCACCAGGAGGATTTTTGCCAGGCACTGGGATTCCCACCAGAGCGTAAATACCAGAAAGAGGGTGGACCGAGCCTGTTTGATTGTGTATCGTTGATTCGAGATTGGTCCACTCTGCCGGTTCTTGATATCAATGGCTTCATAAGTATCCTGATTTTCAATGTGCTGGTCGGTAATGCCGATGCGCACGGTAAGAACTTCTCGTTTCTATATTCCGGGAAAGAACGAAGGTTGTCTCCATATTACGATATTGTCTCTACTGTTGCCTGGCCCAATCTGTCTCGTGACCTCGCTATGAAAATAGGTGATTGCCATTCAATCGATGCATTCGTTATGGCCGACTGGGGAGAAATGGCAAAGAAGGCAAATCTAGGTTGGCCAATGATACGAGAGCGAATAGAGAAAATTTGTACTGATATCTTAAAACAATTGGATGAAATCCATTTAACAATTATGAAATACAATGAAGCTATGGCCACGCTTCTGTATGAAGAATTGAAAGATCGGGCAAATACCATGCTACGATCAATTTCTACACATGGTAAATAATGCAGTATTATTGAGTAGGTTCAGTCAAACAAGAATGAAGGAATCTCAATTATCAACAATGTAATTGATATGTGTGCACTCCTTGAAAGGGACTGCGATGGAGATGGTCATATAGGGCGTTTCGACTGGACAGTATTTGGGAAACTTGTTAACATTTCCCACGATAAATCCCAATGCTGACTTCGCCAGTGACGGCTGTACCGGTATTTTCGATTGGGTATTTTCCAGGCCCATTGGCTCTGGTATTCCCCAAATAATATTTCTTTAGGAACCGGTCTTACCGTATATGGAGGAAAAAGGGCATTGCTAATCATTACCCTTTTTCTTTTACTCGTTACCCGGCATTAATACTACTCCTGAAGATGCGCCGCAAAGAATAGAGTATTCAAGTACTGCAATATCTCCCCGGATTGTTGAACAATCCCTCCGGATGGTAGAATCATCTGCAAGAGACTTCTATGGGTAAAATACTGATTGGAACCTGTTCCTGGACCGAGGAATCCCTTATCAAAGGAGGTAAATTCTATCCCCCTACCGCTAAGGATGCTGAATCGCGGTTGCGGTATTATGCCACTCAATTCCCTATCGTTGAGGTGGACAGCTCCTATTACGCGATGATCTACCCCGATACCACCCGGCTCTGGGTGAAGCGAACGCCCGATGACTTCACCTTTAATGTAAAGGCCTTCCGCCTCTTCACCCAGCATCAAACCCCGCCAGCCTCTCTGCCAAGGGATATCCGCGAAGCACTGCCCGCTTCACTGCGGGGAAAAAGGAATCTCTACCAGAATAACCTGCCAGCCGATATCCTGGATGAAATGTGGAAACGATTTGAGGATGCCCTGCTGCCGCTGGATAGTGCCGGAAAACTGGGTGTTGTTTTGTTCCAGTTTCCGCCATGGTTTAAAGCAGGACCCAGCCAGAAGGAATATATTCTTACCTGTAAAGAAAGATTGCCTCAGTATCGGATCGCGATTGAGTTTCGCCATCATTCCTGGCTGGATGAAAACAACCGCGAACGAAGCTTCGATTTCCTGCGGCAAAATGATTTCCCGTTCGTCTGTGTCGATGAACCGCAGGGATTCAAATCCAGCATACCGCCGATCGCCGAAGCAACCGCAGATATCGCCATCGTTCGGTTTCATGGTAGAAATGCTGATAACTGGGAGAAATCCGGCATCAAGGCGTCGGATCGGTTCAACTGGTACTACTCGGATGAGGAACTGCTGGAATGGGCCGATCGTATCGAAACCCTGAGAGTAAATACCCGGTGGCTGCACCTGCTCTTCAACACACACTGGGACGACCAGGCAATCGTGAATGCGCGCAAGCTGGCCGGTTTACTTGGACTGCAACTCAGACCTCAAGGCCAGTTCTTTCGAATAGAATGAATGATTATTCATTCGTCATGGTTGTGAGGCAGGTTCGTATATTCCGTCATTAACCACAAAACGTATTTAATCAGTCTGAAAAACCACCTTCCCATCCACTAACGTGTACATGACCTTACCTGTCAGGATCTTCCCCTGGAACGGGGTATTTTTACCTTTTGATAGAAATTGGTTCGTATCGACCTTCCATTCGGCATTCGGGTCGAAGATGGCAATCTCAGCAGGGGAGCCAACAGCCAGCGTGCCAATTGTCTTATTACACAGAATTCGGGCAGGATCATATGTCATCCTGGAAACGAGCGTCTGCAAATCGATGTCGCCAGTTCTTACCAAAGTCATCAGGCAGCCCAGCGCGGTTTCAAATCCGCTGATACCGAAAGCGGCCTGTTGAAAATCACAATCTTTATCTGCTGATGTATGCGGCGCATGATCGGTGGCAATGATGTCGATCACGCCTTCCCGAAGGCCATCGATCAGCGCCTGACGGTCAGCCCCGGTTCGGAGCGGTGGATTCACCTTGGCAGCCGTGCCTTGCGCCTCAACTGTCTCTTCCGTCAGTGTAAGATGATGCGGGGTTACTTCAGCAGTCACCCGAACTTTATTTCGTTTAGCCTGGCGGATCAGTGCCACTGAACCAGAAGAACTTAC
>CAZDMY010000200.1:0-5049 GCA_964506405.1 uncultured Dehalococcoidia bacterium
CCATTGATATTGACGTAAGGAATATCCAGCGGTTCATCCGGTGATTTTGCACCGGGTGGAGCCAGCATCAGGATCAATCCGGCTTTAAGTAATGCTTTTATTCCTATGGTATTAACCTTCACGACTTTTCCGGCATATCCGATCGCCGGGTCGGTTACTTTGCACTCCAGTATCCTGCCGTCGACGCCGGTCATACCCACGGCCAGGCCGCCTATGTTGTTTATATAAGCCACCAAATCTGTATTCACCAGACCACCAAGGACGGCCGCCACCATTTCAAGCGATTTCTCATCAGTGACTCGCACACCATCGATAAAACTGGTTTCGGTTCCCTGGCGTTTTAACCACTCGGTGACCCGGTTGCCTCCACCGTGAACCACCACCAGAGGAACCCCCCTTTTTTGAAGCGTCACCAAATCCTCTAAGGTAGTATCGTGGCTGCCCAGAGTGCTGCCCCCAATTTTAATGACATATGGTTTCATTGGATACTTACCGGTTTTCAATCCAAAAGCTGTCGGCTATCAGCTTTCCCTTTTTACGATTTACAAAAGATACGACTCCCAAGTTACGATTTGTTAAGTATGTTAAGCAAACATACGAACAATTAGAAATCAGCCATCGAAATGAAGAATAGCACAGCGAGCAAGTTGAAGCAAATCCCGGTGGGAGGCGATCGACTGCGCCCCTTTTTTGTGCAATATCGCGTTTTACTATTTTCTGTACTACATGACAGGCACGGATCTTTTTACATTGAGCAGCGTTGTGGAACTGTCTACGGTCACATCATATGTCCCCCGGTAAACATCTTCAACTGTTATGGTTGCCCTTGTCGCCCCGTTTATCCACTCAGCCGTAGAGGTGCCGGTGAAACAATGAATTTCGGGGCCGGGATTCAGGAGCGCACTATCGTCACTTCCTTCCGGGCAGAAACACACGGTTAGCGGCACTTCCCATCCTTCCGGAGGCCTTTCATCACCCTGCAATTCGACATATATTTTCACATTGCTTTCAAGTGGCATGATGCTCAGGAATCCGGCTGTTAACCGGTAATCGGTACCCGATAACGAACCCGTTGCAGTTTGCCCGATAACGTCCGTTAGATGATAATTCCCGGGTCCGGACGGTGTTCTTATACCACCACCACTTGAACCCCCGGCACCCGTCGTCCAGGGTATTTGATAATCACCGCCCTCCATGGCCATAGCCGATGTTGCCACCACTACACACGTGAATGCCAATACCAGAATAATTATTCTTTTTTTCGTAAACTTTCTCATCTGTGATCCAAACAATGAACTTGATCACCGAATATCCCATCGTTACCTAGAAGTATATCACCAATTACTTTTTTTCATAATGTTTGCGTTCGGATTCGTATCATATAAACAGAAAACGGGCCCGGCGTTTACACCGGGCCCGTCATGGTTCCTAATCTATTGAACACTAGGCTTTGTTGCGCTTCTTCCCAACCGCCGCGAATAGCTTGGGGAGTTTGCACGCCCCGAATTCGGCTGCCACCAATATGACAATAACCACTATTTCCAGAAGGGTTAGCTCGTTCATGATCCCTCCTTTCGTCACCTTTATCCCTTTCGGTCTCATAATAGCGCAAAAAACGCGTTTTTCGCATCGTGTAACGTACTTATTGCGCAGGCAGGAAATACCTAATCGCCGGTAGGCATTTTTGCACAGTGCGGCTGGTATACCGTGCCCATTAGCGCTATAATCACAACCGGTATGAACCGCTCCCCCACCTTCGCTGAAGAGGAAATTCTCTGGCAACAGGGGTTCCGTTTGATTGCCGGAATAGATGAAGTGGGTCGCGGTCCGCTCGCCGGCCCGGTGGTAGCGGCGGCTGTCATCCTTCCGCCATACTGCAATATGCCGTGGGTAGATCAACTTCGGGACAGCAAAACTCTGAGTGCGCCTAAAAGGGAATACCTCGCCTCATGTATCCGGGAGCAGGCAATCTGCTTCGGCATTGGTATGGCAAGCCATGACAGGATCGATTCCATAAACATCCTGCAGGCAACCAAACTGGCCATGCGACAAGCGGTGAACGCACTTACAACTTCACCCGATGCCCTGCTGGTAGACGCACTTGAAATCCCTGGGATTGCCATCCATCAGAGAAGTATTATCAAGGGCGACGGCATTTCCCGTTCGATTGCGGCAGCTTCAATTGTGGCCAAAGTATACCGGGACAATCTGATGAAGGAATACGCAGAAAAGTTCCCCGGATATGGATTTGAACGGAATATGGGATACGGTACCAAAGAGCATATGATGCAACTGGCAAGAATCGGCTGCTGTCCGATCCACCGGACCAGCTTCGCACCGGTCCGCCGGGCACTGGATGATCATGTTTAAAGAACGAAATAGAACCGGGGCTCTCGGGGAAAAGCAAGCTAAGAAAGCCCTGAAAAAGCGGGGATACAAGATTCTGGATACCAACTATCGGTGTAAGCTGGGGGAAATCGACATTGTCGCGCGGGATAAAGACACTATAGTATTTGTAGAAGTTCGCACCAAACGTACCCTCGAATTTGGGACGCCGGAAGAATCCGTTACTCACACCAAGCAGGCGAAGCTGATCAGATTGGGCAAATACTACATCCAGCAACAGAAACTCCACGATAAATTCTGGCGGATCGATGTGGTAGCCGTTGAGGTTGATGATCGGGATAAGATCACCCGGCTGGATATTATCCAAAATGCCCTGGGATGAAAACTGCTTTCCCTCATACAAGGATTATCACTTGCTCGCGGTTTGCCTCCCGTTCCCATGATTTGGTAAAATCTGAAGATGGAACGAGGTGATACTTAATGCCTGTATACGAATATCGATGCGAAAACTGTAAACGGAAGGTTTCTGTCTTTAGTCGCGGGTTTGACCCCGATCCTTCCACCAAGTGTCCACGGTGCGGGAGCCCCGACCTGAGCCGCCTGTTCTCCACCTTCCGGATGGGAAAGGGCGAGACGTATTACCGAAAAGATTTTTACGAGGAAATTCTTGGTGACCGCCAACTGGTCAGAGGACTTGAAAGTAATGATCCTAAAGCCCTGGCTCAGTGGAATAAGAAGATGATGCAGGCCACCGGCGACGATATTGCCCCCGAATACGAGGGTTTCCAGGAGCGTTTGGAGGCCGGAGAATCCTACCAGAACGTAGTTGCGGATGCCCAGGCCCAAATGGGACTTGGAGGCAGCACACCTGATTCATCTGGGGGAGATGAAGACTGATCAGGATGAGTGGTCTTCAGCATTCCATTCGCGCCGAACCTGGGGAATTACTGCGAGGAAATTATTAAGTATGCCCATTTATGATTACCAGTGCAGCAAATGCAACCGAAAAACCAGCATATTCGTCCGAACGGTTTCTTCACCCGTCGATACCACCTGTCCGGAATGCGGCAACCAGAACCTGGTCCGCCTGATCACCAGCTTTGGTATCAGTAAGTCGGTGGCCGATGTTCACTCGGCTTACAGCAATCCAAACGATCCCGGTTATTACAATGATCCGCGTAATATCGGCAGATGGACCGAAGAGAAGTTCGAAAGCATGGGCATGGAAATACCTTCAAGTGTCCGCGACATGATTGATGGGGCTCGCGAAGGCGAGATGCCGGGTGCAGCCAAAGACCTGCAGCCTAACGTGAATGAAATATAGAACATACTTTCGCACCCTTCGCTTGATCGATGCCAATATCGATCGCCTCAGCGAGGGACTCCGTGTCCTGGAAGATATCTCTCGATTCGTTCTCGGAAGGCCCCCAGTCACAGAAGCACTCAAGCGGATGCGTCACGAGTTGATCCCCGTTGACCCCTTAATCACGCTGCAATTGCTGTCCGCCCGAGACGCCGAAGGCGATATTGGGAGGCAATTCCGGTTTGAAGGAACCCAAAAGGGAAACCTGATCGAGCTGGTTACCGCAAACGCCAGGCGCTCGCAACAGGCGTTGAGGTCTTTGGAAGAGATGTCCAAACTGCCGGAAATACCCACTGAGATTTCGGAACACAACTACGAAAAGGCTCGGTTTTCTCTTTACGAGATCGAGAAAGAGCTTACTCTTCTACTATCCCGGCAGGATAAGCGTGAGCGGATTGCCGGGGTATATATAATAATCGACCCTCCATCACTGGCTAAACGCGACATTATAGAATTTGCGCGCGGGGTAATCGGAGTTGGAGTCAGTGCAATCCAGCTTCGTGACAAATTACTGAACAAATCCGCGCTTCTGGATATCGCCGCTATCCTGGCCACTGTTTGCCGGGAAGCGGGCGTGCTGTTCATCATGAACGACCATGTAGATATTGCCATTGCCGTCGATGCCGATGGGGTGCATCTGGGAGAAGACGATCTTCCGATTGCAATAGCACGCGAGATGATGCACCCGGATAAGCTGATCGGACACACGGTTCGTACTGTTGAACAGGCATTACGGGCAGAATTCGAGGGTGCCGATTATCTGGGTGTCGGGTCTGTATACCCTTCGCCAACAAAGCCGGGTGCCCCGTTGATCGGACTGGAGGGACTGGAAGGTATTGCCAAAGCAGTTTCAATACCCATTGTCGCCATTGGGGGCATCAATGTTAACAACGCACTGGAAGTTATTGAACACGGGGCTGATGGAATTGCGGTGGTCAGCGCGGTTCTAGCTGAAAAGGACATTGCATCGGCTACCCGGGATCTAGTTGAAATAATTAAGGGAAAGGGGGCATAATTGGCAGACCTTGCATCACAACTCGACCCAATAGGTGAAAACATACGGGCAAGCTTTTCGGCCAAGCACGAGGCCAGGGACAAGGCGATCAAACTCTCGCGCGAAGCAATCTATAAGTGCTCCACCTCTATACGCGCCGCTCATCGCGGCGAATTCGATCTGGCTAAATCCCTGGCCGGAGAAGCCAAAACCATTCTCGAAGAAGTAAATCAATCGATTGCCGATTACTACGATCTACAGTTTACCGGATTTGTCCTGGATTCCCAGAAAGAGTACGCCGAAGCCTGCATCACGCTGGCACTGATTTCCGGCCAGGCCGTTCCCG
>CAZDMY010000201.1:0-5011 GCA_964506405.1 uncultured Dehalococcoidia bacterium
GAAAAGATCGCTAAGGGAAAAATAACGGCCAGCGAAGATGTATCGTTCCAGTTCAATCCGATAACAATCGATGCGAACTGGATCATGAGTACAACCGGTATAAGCATCAGGCTGACAAGCATCACCGAGAAACTGAGATGCCTGCGATCCATAACCAGGTTAATGGCCTCGCTTAATTTCTGGTGAAGCGGACGAAAACCCATCAGGTATTCTTCGTTGAATATGCGAACGCCCACGAACAAGATCACCGCGAATAGAAGATACAGGGGGACGGTAGCCAGCAGGTATTCCTTCAACCAGAATGTATCCTCGCGGTACATTTCCACCGCCAGCGTTAACGGAGAAAAATAGCTGATGTCGCTCAGCCCGGTAAACATGGCAGGGGTCACCAGGTAGGCGATTACCATCCATGCCGCCAGGATCGAGAAAAAGGTCTGGTCTTTGAAGGTTCGGTAAAGCAGGGCAACCATCAAGAGGGCACCAAAGATAAGCATGGATACCGGAATGAAGATCGCCAGGCTGAGGGGGATATTCCCTCCCAGAATTAGAGTTATGACAATAATCGCGATCACTGAGTAGACAATGTAAGGCAGCATTTTCCCGACTATAACCTGGAAGGGCGTGACCGGTGCCGAGAGCAGCACGATGAGCTTACGGTTGATTTTTTCCTCCATGAAGCTGCTAGTGAAGAACACCCCGACAAAGAAAAGGGGAACTACATACAAAAAAGCCAGTACCACCTGAGCCATCGGGATTGGCGGCCTGGCGAGTGACGGGACAAGGATTTCTTCATCTGAAATGAATTCGGCTTTAAATTCCGGCAATCCGCCGCTGGTACGAAATTCGTCGAGTTGTTTACGAACCGCATCATCGGTTACGGGCGGTGAGCCTGATTGCGATGGGTCCGCAGATTCAGTCCCTGGCTCAGGAGGTGGCGCGTAAGACGGCATGGATTCGGGTTTAACGATGTCTTCAAACGACCCGGTGCTGGCTCCCCCGGATATTTCATCGTCGGCCCGTATATGGCGAACCTCAATTCTTAAAGGGAACGCCTCGTCAATTTCGTATGCACCGGCTATTTCCAGTAATTCGTATCTTTCGAGATACTCCTTGATCGCTCCCAGCGCATACAGCGAGCGGTCGCTGCGCTTTCTGTAGGCAACTTCATCTCCTTCCATGTATAGATCGATTTCCCCTTCCCACAACTGCTGAAAACCCTCATATGGATCCATCTCTATGGTGTGAAAGCGCTTATCTCCGATGGTAGGTGTATCCTCCGATACGCCGATGATATACAGGGACCGGCTGATACCGATATCCTGCTGATAGACCACATAGCCAACAACCGCGGCAAGTAGTATAATGGCAAACAAGGCGATTCGGGTTCTGCCACTAAACCGGGACCTGAGGCGGGTAATCTCCCGCAGGGAAAGGATAAAGATCGCATTCATGGTTTTCAGTTAGCCGTTGCCAAGATTATACAATACCAGGGGTGTTATTCGCTCATCCCGGTGACTCACCGTTTGCAAAAAAACTGCCTGAAAAATCCTGCTCAATTCGCCTTATAAGAAACTACATATGATCATTCGGTTGGAATCTCTAAACAAACTATATAGAAACTTTGCCGCTGTCAAGGATTTAAACCTTGAAATTCGGGAGAAGGAGATCTTTGGCATCATCGGGCACAACGGCGCGGGAAAGACCACTACTCTGAAGATGATTGTGGGCCTTTTAGCTCCAACTTCCGGATCGGTGGAAGTGCTGGGATGGGACATGACCAGAAACAGCAACAGTGCCAAGAGCAATATAGGCTATCTCCCCGAAGAAAGCCCGCTTTATGAAAACATGACGGTAATGGAGTACCTGATGTTTTTTTCGGAGCTCTACCGGCTGCCTAAAACTTATGCAAGGCAGCGGATTGATTATCTCCTGGAATCATTGAAACTCCCTGAAAAGGACAAATTCACGGGCGAACTATCGAAAGGAATGAAACGGAAGGTATCCATCGCACGAACACTTTTGCACGATCCGGATCTGCTGATACTCGATGAACCCAACTCAGGCCTGGATCCGCTGACTTCTTTCTTCATTATCGATTATCTGAAGAAGCTCAACGAGGAAGGGAAAACGATCATGATCAGCGCTCATAATCTCTTTCATGTGGAGTACATCTGCCATCGAGTCGCCATAATAAAAAACGGGGAAATAGTGGTATGCGATACCATCAATGCCATGCGGGACAGTTTTGGAAAGCGGGAATACGAGGTTATTTTCAAAGCCGAAGAACCGCTCGATTATGAAAAGAAAGAGGAAAACTACATCTTTCGTGCCGCCGATGTTTCCCCAATTGCCGCCCTGCTCCAGGATATCTCCGAAAACAACTGGGCGCTGGTAGACCTTTCCGTCCGGCAATCGGCGCTGGAGGAAATGTACATGGACATCATGGGGAATAACTGATATCATTTCCTCGCCGCTTAAAGCATGAAATACCTCACCACTGAAAACAGCTATCGGTCGCCGGTATTCCATCCGGGCCGGCTGGCTCGCAATTACCCCAGTCTTTGCTATTACAGCAGGATGATTCGCCTCGTCTGGTGGGGTTCCAGAGAGGCAAAGAAGGGGCAATTGACCGTAAAGAAACGCGTCTGGGGGGCATTTGAGATGCTTAAAACGCTGGAGGCGGTGGGAGTTCATTTTGAGATAGAAAACCTAAATGCATTCCGCAAACTTCGCGAGCCCTGTGTTTTTGTCAGCAATCATATGAGCACGCTGGAGACATTCATACTTACCCCCATTATCGAGCCTTATCGGGAAATCACCTATGTTATCAAGGAAAGCCTGATCAAATATCCCATTTTCAAGCACATTATGCTTAACCAGAATCCCGTTGTCGTCACCCGGAAGAATCCCAAAGAAGATCTGCGTATTGTGCTCAAAGAGGGCCAGGATAGGCTTAAGAAGAACATATCTGTTGTTGTTTTTCCCCAGACCACCCGCAGCGTTTCTTTCAATCCGGCTGAATTTAACTCAATCGGCGTGAAACTGGCCGCGCGTGCTGAAGTGCCGGTGATACCGGTGGCTTTGAAAACGGACGCCTGGGGAAACAGCAGGCACTTTATTAAGGATTTCGGCCCCATCGATCCATCCAAACCGGTCCATATCCGCTTCGGGGAGCCTATACGCATTGCAGGAAACGGCAGGCATGAACACGAGCAAATTGTTAGTTTCATTCAAGCCAGTCTGGAAGAGTGGGAACGGGCAGAACCACCGGTTTCCGCTTATACTTGAAGCGGAGAACGGCGGGCACTAGCCTTACAGTAGGTCTAATCTGTGTGCTGCAATCCTCTACCATTGCCCGGATTTTTACGGTAGAATCAGGAATTGAGGTACCGGCATGGAATGCAATATTGAGGCAAATCTATCCAAATGCAATTGCACGTACGAACCGTGCAGCCGGAAGGGGAAATGCTGCGAATGCTTAACCTACCACTGGAGGCAGAAGGAACTGCCGGCCTGCTTGTTCCCGGACGATGTGGAAAAAACCTATGATCGATCGCTTCGCCGGTTTATTCAAATTTACCGAGACAGAGTCTGACTTTCTGGAAGGGTGCCAGCGGTTGAAACTGGTCGTCGGCCTGGGGAACCCCGGGCGTATCTACGATAATTCGCGGCATAATCTCGGCTTTCGCTGTATCAATCGGTTCGCGCGCGATCACGGAATCCGGTTTGAAAAACAGCGTTCTAAATCGCGAGTCGGGTTCGGCAGAGTGGACGGCGAGAGCGTAATCCTTGCCAAACCGCAGACGTTTATGAACCTCTCGGGCGAATCGGTAGGACCGCTTGTTCAATACTATCGGATCGGGCTTGAGGATCTGCTGGTGATTTATGATGACGTCGATCTGCCGCTGGGAACGCTTCGCATACGGGAGAAGGGGGGTGCAGCCGGACATAACGGGATGAAATCGATCATCCAGCACCTGGGCAGCCAGGCATTCCCACGCATTCGGGTAGGTATTCGACCGCCTGAAGACACCGAAACCACCTCTCCGCGAACTCCTGAGTTTGTACTGGGACGCTTCAGCGCGGAAGAGCGACGTGTTGTGGAACAGGTCTGTCCTGTGGCAGCCGAAGCCATAGAATCCGTATTGATTGATGGGATAGCAACAGCAATGAACAAATATAATTCCGGATAGAATGCAGGCGAATCTCATATAGCAAACCTTCAATCGATTGAAATATTGGGATTTCATTCGGAATTAGGATTTCGAGTTTAGGATTTTACTATGTATGTACACGGTATCGACATCATCGAAATCTCACGCGTTTCGAAGGCTCACATATCCTGGGGAGAGCGTTTCCTGAAACGGATTTACACCGAAGGCGAAATCCAATACTGTAGTAACCGAGCGCCGGAACTGGCCGCACGGTTCGCCGCCAAGGAAGCTGTCATGAAGGCGCTTAGCACTGGTCACATCGGCATCTCGCCGCAGGATATCGAGGTGTTGCCCGATGCGAATGGGACACCCGTGTTAAACTTAAAAGGAAGCGCACAGGCCAGGGCTCACCAGGCAGGTATCAGAAACCTGGTCGTTTCCCTTTCACATTCAAAGGATTATGCTATTGCATCAGTAATCGGGGAAAGCGGATGAAAATAGTTACCGTCGAACAGATGATCGATCTCGAAGCAAAAAGTGCTGAAGCGGGCGCACCACCTGATTTCCTGATGGAGAATGCCGGCCTGGCGACGGCCGAATGCGCGCGCAAACTAATCGGGAATATTAGCGGGAAGGATATCATGATACTGGTCGGCCCTGGAAACAACGGGGGTGACGGGCTGGTCGCCGCCCGGCATCTTCACGACTGGGGAGCAAAGGTCCACCTGTTCCTGGTCAAACGTAAGACCGAAAACGACAGGAACTTCGCTCTCGATATGGAACGAAATATTCCCTGGACTGATGTCTTAGCAAAGGGGAATGAAGATGTCTTCGAGGGAATGCTGGCATCGGCGGAT
>CAZDMY010000202.1:0-4976 GCA_964506405.1 uncultured Dehalococcoidia bacterium
TAGCGTTGACAAACGCCCCCTGTAGCTTTCAGCTACTTTTCCCTCTTTGCCAAACGGGACCGAGGCAGAGTCCCGATCCATTCGTAACGCGAGGCTTCAGCCTCGCCAGTTCCATCACAAACAATAATTAAGGTGGGTGTCCCCGGTATTACGGCATTACTGGTAATACGGCCACATACCCCGAACCAAATCATCATCGTTACCTGCAATAGGTCGAATAATAGTTTCTATCGAATTGTTGTCTAAATTATCAACCACCATTTCATGATTATCCATATTTTTGTGGAATAGTAACTCTTGCCCTTGTCTACACTCTCAAATATTGGCACGAATAGATCACGTAAATATTCGGCGCCGTACCTGGAGAGATGGTCGTCATCTCGATATAATGGGTATCCATCATATTCTAGTATCGATTTCCCATTCGCATCAAATAGGTAAATAGCAGGGTCTAATATTTTAGCATTAACATTATCGATTACTGTATTGACTGAGAATTGGTATGCTAGGTGCTCTTCCAACGTTACACCAACTGGATTCCGCTGAGGTGCATTCAATGCCTTGGGCACATCGAATGGTTGTAGGGGTACCTGTTTAAGCACCCAGACATTAATACCATTATCATTCAGACGGTCGATTGTTCTGGGCATTGATCTTTTAAACGTAGCTAATGCGATATCTGTCGAAGTCTTATTGTCTGCGCGATCTGTGATCAGTGAATCAACCCTACCATCTGGCCGGCCAGCGACATTCACAGTCCACCGGCCAACTAACACGACAGTTTTAATATCGTTATTGATTATGTAGTCTATCACATTGGAGGTATATTCCGTAGTTTCCTCTCTACCCTTCGATGGTCGCCATGTGTCTAGTAGTGGTAAAACACCGGATTTAGTAGCGATGCACCCGGTGAACGCATACTCCATAGCCAAATTATCAAACGTCTTTGATACTGCCAACGCATGACTATCACCCCACAAAATAAAATCTGGGGACATGCCGGCTTCCCCTATCATTCCATAGCGTACGTCCTGAATAGTATACGTATAATAATCTTCAATACTGATTTTCCCAACGTCCGCTTTAACTGGATCAGTTGATCTGTTTGAAACGCTAACGAGACCGGCGATAATCATAATTAATACACCAGCGTAAACGGATACACGCACCAGCTTCTTCGGTGACTCATACACCCTGCGTGCCCGAATCGGATTCTCGATATATTTCCAGGATAGGTACGCGATCGCCAAACTTATCACCAAAATAATGGTCATTATTGAATATGACAAACCCTCAAATAAAATATAATTCGCATATACCACTATCGGCCAGTGCCAGAGATATAGCGAATAAGAAATGAGTCCGATGAATACCAGCGGTTTAAATGATAGGGTCTTGCCAACCCACGTGATATTGCCGGTATTAGAATAGATGACGAACATCGTTCCAATACACGGTATAAATGCATTGATACCCGGGAATGTAGTGTTTTGATCATAGGTAAAAATAGGGTACAGTATGAATCCGAGCCCAAGTATTGATAAAAACTCATGTGCACGTCCTGGTTGCGTACGAGTATTGAATACTAATATAGCGCCCAGCACGAATTCCCATGCACGTGTAGGTAGCAAGTAAAAACAAAACTGCGAATGCGCGTTGACTAATAAAACACTGGCCACGAATGATATAATTCCGAGTATCAATAATGCCATTGCTGTGATAGCAGGGGATAATCTGCGCCAAAGCACAGTCATAATAAACGGCAACAATACATAAAACTGTTCCTCTATCGATAATGCCCACGTGTGCAACAAGGGGTTATCATCTACCGGAGCATCAAAATATCCAGTGTTGGTGAAAAAATAGATGTTCGATGAAATAAATATTTGGGCCATAGCTGATTTAGCCAGGTCTGTTAATTCAGATGGCAGCATTAACCAATAGCCGATCACTAACGTAAAGGCGATCATTACAAATGCAGCCGGAAACAACCGCCGTAATCTACGCTCCCAGAATGCCGTCAAACTGAAGGTTTTATATTCGAGTCCGTTTAATATCATACTGGTGATCAAATAACCAGATATAACAAAAAACACATCCACACCAACATATCCACCGGGTAAATTAAACCCGATATGATACAAAACGATTGCCAGCACAGCAATCGCTCTTAATCCATCGATATCCGGTCGATATGTCAATTATTTACCACCATGCCATAATCCTCTACACCTTGGTAAAACACTACCGATTCCCATGTTTTTTGGCAATATTAGGTATCGGAGGTATGAAAATAATACATAGGATCATTGACGTTTATTCCTTCTCTGGGTAATGTAAGGTTTTTTGTGTGAAACCCAGGATTGGTTGAAATCATTACTTGATGATATCGGGTGGTTAGGGAATTCATGTTATATCCACGGAATTCAAACCAGTTTTTCTTTCATACCCAAGGAGTGCAAGTCGGTTTTAGCCCCAATCGTCTTCTGAATTTAATGTCGGTGCTTAACGAATTTCAATTGTCATTTGGATTCGTAAACTTGCCATTTGCTAAGTGGTATAATCCCCATTAAGCGCGATATACTCTTCGGTGAAATCGCACCCCCAGGCAGTTGCCTCGTATTCTCCCAGGTTAAGATTCATCCGAAATGGAATCTCCTGGTATTTCATCAACTCTTCGGCCTCCGATTTATCAAAAGCCATCGGCTGGCCGTGCTGCACAAGACACAATTCATTTAAATACAGGTCGATTTTTTCATCTATTACTTCGGCTCCGCTTCTACCAACGGCGGCGACCACCCGTCCCCAATTCGGATCCCCTCCGTAAACCGCGGTCTTCACCAGGGGGGAACTAATTACCGTTCTGGCTGCTATCCTGGCATCTTTCAGCGATCGCGCGCCTTCCACCGTCATCTCGATTAATTTTGTGGAGCCCTCACCATCACTGGCTATGCATTTGGCCAGGTAAATGCATACATAATTGAGCGCCTCCTTGAAAGCCGTTGCATCTTCGTTACCATTATGCAAAGTATTGTTACCGGCATTACCATTAGCCAGAATCAGGACGGTATCGTTGGTGCTCATATCGCCGTCCACGGATATCATATTGAAGGAAAGGGCCACGGCTTCATTCAAAGCCTCCTGCAGAAATTCCTGCTCGACCGAAGCGTCTGTGGTCAAAAAGCACAGCATGGTGGCCATATCAGGGTGGATCATCCCCGCCCCCTTCGCTACACCCCCGATAACCACTATCTTCTCACCGATCTTCACCGCCGCTGCGATCTCCTTGGGGACCGTATCCGTGGTCATGATGGCTTGAGCGAAATCATGTCCCCCTTCAAGGGAAAGCCTGATTCCCCCGACCCCTGACGCAATACGATCCATAGGCAGCAGCGGGCCGATGACGCCGGTACTGGCAACCAGAACATTATGAGGCGATACCCCCAGCCTCTCTCCAGCCAGAGCAGCCATTTGTTCGGCATCCAATGCTCCCTGTTTCCCCGTACAGGCATTGGCACATCCGCTGTTGGCAACGATAGCCTGGGAATGGCCCCGGCGAACACGATCCTGACAGAGTAATACCGGAGCAGCTTTGATACGATTGGAGGTGAAAGTCCCGGCGATAACGCAAGGTGTTTCGGAATAGATGATGCCCAGGTCGAAGGGCTTCTCTTTCCAGGCTTTTATATCGGCAAACGTAGCACCGGCCAGAAAACCTGCCGGTGTCGTGATGGTTCCATTGGCTACTTTCTGAAAGCTCATAGGAAGGCCTGGTCGGGGTGGGCAGATTCGAACTGCCGACCTCATGGTCCCAAACCATGCGCGCTAACCAGGCTGCGCTACACCCCGAAACATATAGATATTATCAGACTGCCCGGCAACCGCACAAGCAGGGATTGAAGGACGATTGATGATTAGTATCAACCATCATTTAACCGTCGATTCTTTCTGCGAATCTCGATCCATGTCAACTTTGATTCTGTTTGCTTTCCCTGGCAATTTCCAGCGGTAGCCAGATGGTAAAAGTAGTGCCCGCACCGACCTCACTTTTACATAAAAGGTCGCCACCGTGCTGCCTGCAAATACTGCGGCTGATGGAAAGTCCCAGCCCGGTCCCTTTTCCACTCGGCTTTGTTGTAAAGAAAGGATTAAATATCTCCTTCATGGTTTCAGTGGACATGCCGTGCCCGGTATCCGCCACTTCGATTCGGGCGAACTGGTGTGTAACCCGGCCGGTAACCCGAATTTCCCTGGTTTCACCTGCACCCATCGCATCCATTGCATTGCCGATAAGATTAAGCAGGACCTGTTGAATACTGTTTGCCTTCATGGGAATATCCGGCATATCCTCAGGGAAATCCGCAATTATGGATACATGCTCAGCCCGGACCCGATAGGTTAACAGACTGACAACTTTTTCCACTAACTCCGGAATACTGGCTTTGGGATAGTCTTCTTCCTTTTCTCCCTCCATTCGGGAAAAGGTGAGCATATTCTGAACGATCTCGGAACAACGCCTGGCTTCTTTCACGATATCATCAAGTACGGCATATCTTCTGTCGTTTTCCTCAGTGCGTTTCATACAATGCTGCGCATACATGATGATGCCTGTCAATGGATTGTTCAGTTCGTGCGCCACGCCAGCTACCATGGTACCAACCGAACTCATTTTCTCTGACTGAATCAGCATGGCAGTCTGTTCCTTTACCTGACGTCCCATCTCATTTCTTTCGGTAACATCCCGCATGATCGTAACAAATCCCAGCACATCACCGAAAGTATCTCTTAAGGCTGCGGAGCTTATCTCAACTTCAATCTCCGTATTATCATAAGTGACGGCGGTAAATTCTGTAATATCCGGTGCAACTTCGCTGGTTACGGCCGTATCCATTATTCCGGCGATCCGCTCACGATCCTTAGGGGCAACGAATACTAGAGCGCTCTTACCAATCAAATCTTCTTTACCGGGATATCCC
>CAZDMY010000203.1:0-4970 GCA_964506405.1 uncultured Dehalococcoidia bacterium
GGAGAACTGCCCCAGATCGCCTTCAAATTGTCTTCAGTATCGCTCTCTACCTCGGACCATTCGGCACCATCATAATGAAGGATGAGCCCTCCGGCACCTACTGCATAGATATCAGAGGGAGAACTGCCCCAGATCGCCTTCAAATTGTCTTCAGTATCGCTCTCTACCTCGGCCCACTCGGCACCATCATAATGAAGGATGAGCCCTCCGGCGCCTGCGGCATAGATATCGGAAGGAGAACTGCCCCAGATACCGTTGAGGTCATCCGACGATTCCGTCTCCATGGCAGTCCAATCAGCACCATCATAGTGAAGGATAAGGCCACCTCCACCCACAGCATAGATATCGGCAGCGGAACTGCCCCATACGGCATTAAGGTCCTCCTCGAACTCATTGACGACGAATCGCCAGTCCTTGCCGTTAAATTGCAGAATAGTACTATTGTTCCCTACCACATAGATGTCGGTTGCAGAGCTGCCCCAGACTCCATTGAGATCGTTACCAGTACCCATCTCAATCCCGTGCCATGCCTTCCCATCATATCGGAATACCACACCATCTTTGGCGATGGTATAGATGTCAGTGGGTGAGCTGCCCCAGATTCCCCACATGTGCTCCGGTTCATCGGGACTGATTGACACCCAATGTACCCCATCATAACGAAGGTTGCTCACTTCGGCTTCGGAGGACGAAGCCCAGATGGTTTCGACATCCTCGCCGCTCCAGAGGCTATTGATGAGAGTTTTCTTATCAACGAATCCTGCTGAGCCGAGATAGATTCCGGAGCCGATAATGGAAATAAAAACGCCCAGAACAATGACCCAATACGCAAGCTCTCCATAGATAACCCCTGCAAGTGGTGCTTTTGGTTTACTTTGCTGTTCCATATTATTAACCTCTCAGATAAGGACTTGCTGCTAAAGCCCGCCGATTCCGTCCATCACCAGTTTGATTCCGGAGAACACCATAATACCGATGATTAAATACCGGATGGGACCGGCCTTTATTCGGACCATAATCTTGGCACCGATTATCGTGCCCAGCACGAGGCCTATCATCGAAGGGACCGCAAACAGCGGAAAGATACCACCGTGCTTTATATAGGGCCAAACGGCAGCAGTATCACCCACCCCAATCAATACTTTACTGCAAGCCGCAGCCACTTTCAGTGGGGCCATCATAACGAGATTAAATACCGGAACCATCGCCCACCCGGCTCCAAGCCCGAAAAGGCCTGAGATAAGGCCCACCAGGCAGAAGAGAAGGATGCCTATCGGTGCCCTCTTGACCTTATAGTTTACCACCTTACCCAGAGAATCCTCGTAGTACGACATGGAAAGCTTAAGGCGTTCGGTGAAACTATCTATGTTCCTCACATCGGGGTATTCCGTTTTGCTGCCGCCAAAAAATATCAACGCCCCGATACCTATGACAAGCAAACCAAGGGCGAGCTTAATGATGGCGTCCCCGGTTTCCCCCATATTTTCATTCATCCAGCCCGCCATTAGTGCCCCGATAATAGCAAAGACAGCATAAGGCACGGCTGCGAACATCAGGATCCGGAAATTTGCCAGGCCCTTTTTCAGAAACGGCCTGGCAGCCACAAGAGATCCGCACATGGCAACAAACAGTCCGGTAGCGCGGACGACGAAGGAATCGATCGGGGTAAAACCCATAAACAGTGGAGTGAAAACCACACCACCACCAACCCCTCCCAGCACCGCAACTACCCCAATAATGGTGCATATAATAAGAATAATGAAAAAGAATAATACCGGTGTCAGACCCATGGTAGCATCGTCACCACCCCCAGCTGTATCTGCATTGACCGCAACTCCCTCTCCACTTCCCTCCGCTGCCCAGGCAATTCCGGTAGTAAGTACCAGCAGCAATGCAACCAGAACGATAGCCGATAACAGCAAGGCCGGTCTCGTCTTTGGAAGCAATGTCGCAGAACTCATCGGAATCTCCTCAAAGAGTCTAATAATTGCTTCAAGTTAGTCGAAATCACGCTCATATCTGGTTTCCCCTTTTATCAGTTATATTGGTTCGCAGGTGAGACGTTCTCCCTTTTCAATGGCAATCACCTATAAAGCTAAGAACATCTTTCTGCTTTTTTGGTACCTTGGTTATTGATTTGTAGAAGCTGAAGCCAATCTGTTACATTTAATCGGATTAAAAAACCGTGTGGCGACATTTTATCTGCAGGTATCATCTCCGTATATACACCTCCAGGTCTAAGTTGAATCAACAGGCCTAAGGTGCCCCTGTCGTACACGCATAGGGCAGGTTCTGTCACGCGCGACCGGAACGCCTAATCATACGCACTTTCGTGTGAATTATTGCACGTTTACGCAAATCTGTCATCGGAGATATGCGCAATTATAAATAGGCTAAATTGCTGAGGTGGCCCAATTTAAGGAATGTATCTATGTAGAATAGCGGCAGCAACATGCAATGCAGAGGAAGATTTCTCCCATATGACAAAAAAAGAGGGGCGGTTTCCACCCCTCTCAATTATTTGGATGATCGAGCCCAATTGGTTTAAAGCCCACGACCGGTATAATTCGAAAACGTCATGGCAGTCAGCCGGTAGAAGATATGAGCTCCCTTTGTGTACGGCGCAAAAATGAATAACTCGAAAAACGCCACGATATGGATCATATAAGCCCAGTAGGTGGCCGCTTCCCACTCGGTAAGCCGGATGAGCCAGGTTGCCAGCCCGGTGAAGACCGCCAGAAAGATCATGCTCAGCAGCAGCCAGTCACCATACGTTGTCTTGCCGGCATCAGGGTCCGCCAGACGGCGATAGATTGCCAGCAGCACACCACCACCCACCAGCACCGTGCCGATGATACCGAACGCTTTAGTCGGGCTCACAATACCCCAGGGAGAATGCCATCCAAAAGCATAATGGAACAGGAATGTAACGCCGGTGGCGGCCAGCAGGAACAGACATCCATAGAAAATACCCAGATGTGCGTAGTACACTGATTTATTGGAATCGCACTTCTTGAAATTTGCGTGTTTAATGATATCGACAATCGCCAGCATTAAGCTTTGGCCGACCGTCAGGCCGCTGCGCTTCTGCCCGGCCTCTGAGGACATTAGTCCTTTCCAGAAACTTCGGATTCCCATGCCAAGGACACCGAATACAAACCCGAACATGATAAATACCCCAATATCCCCCTTCCAATCAGAAATGAACCCGGAGAGCTCGATGTGATCACCGGTATGGGAAAACGCATTGGGATAGTGAAGCTCACCGGCCAGCCACAAAAACAGAATAACCAGGCCTACCGGGATGGTTAAGATAAGGGGAAGATAGCGGGGGGAAGAAAAAGCCTTGGCAATAAAACCAGGGAAGGCGTGCTCTGCGATTACCTTCTCCCTGAGCACCGCCATGACCTCGCCGGGTTTGGCATCTCGGGGACAGTTGATTGAACAATCCTGACATCGTTGACAGATCCAGATATCCGGATCGTTAATGAGTTTGTCCTTTAACCCCCACTGAGCCCAGATCATCTCCTTACGGGGGAACGGATTCTCATCAGGGGATATAGGACACATCACAGTGCACGTGCTGCACTGGAAACACTGTTTGAGGGAGTCTCCTCCCCTGCCGATGAGCTCTTCAGCGAATTTTCTGTCTGGTTTAAGTAACTGCCTTTCACCCATAGGTAATTCCTCCGGACAGGCGGTTTAAATAGCCTGAAGTACCAGTTCGGAGATATCCTTCACCTGCAGTGTATTTTCCTTTCCGGTCACTAGAACCGCATCATCAAACATCAGCATGCAGTAAGGGCAGGCCACTGCCAGAATCTCAGCCCCTGCCTCGACGGCTTGTTCGACTTTCATCTCCGAGAACCTCTCCCCCTGTGGTGTTTCCATCCAGACACGTCCGCCACCACCACCGCAACATATCGAACTCTGCCGATTGTCCGGGAACTCGATCAGTTCCACCCCTGGAATGGCCTGGAGTATGCGTCTAGGAGCTTCGTACTCATCATTATGTCGTCCCAGATAGCATGGGTCGTGGTAAATAACTCTGGCTTTAACTTCCTTTGAAAAAGTCAGTTTACCGTCCTGAATCAGCTGATCAAGTATCTGTGTGTAATGGAAGGGTTCAAATTCCGCACCCAGGTCAGGATACTCGTTTTTGAACGTATGATAACAATGAGGCGAAGTAGCGATAATTTTCTTTGCGTCACTGAATGTCTGTATGTTGCTCTGCGCCAGTTCAAGAAACGCCGATTCGTTCCCACTTTTACGAACGCTCTCCCCGCAACACTTTTCACCGCTATCAATCACTCCAAAGTCAACGCCAGCTTTTGCCAGGACCTGGGTCAGGGAAGTAGCCATCCGCCGTATTTTTCCATCATAAGCCGGAACACAGCACGGCACGTAAAGATATTCAGTATCAGGCGTAAACGTTTTTACCCCGGCATCTTTGGCCCATTTACTTCGATTCTCTTCCGCCTCGCCGGCCGGATTGCCCGTCCCTTGAATATTCTTAACGGAAAGACGTAAGGAATCCGGAACCTTGGCCACGCCCATCTCAGCAACAATCTTTCGGAAAGAGCGCATCACATCAATAATCTCGACACCACGCGGGCAACGCTTTACACAAGCACCACATGTCGCACACTGCCAGATATCTTCTTCACCAAAATCGATCAGCCCGAGCTGGGCCTTATGCATAATGGTACGAACCGAAAAGCTTCTGACCAAATTCCAGGGACACGTTCCGGTACACGTACCGCACTGGTAGCAAATCTTAAAAAGCGGTTGTTCCTCTTCCTGCATTAAAAGAATATCAACTGTTTCTTTATCAGGAGCTACACTCATGTCTGTTCTCCTTTGTAATGAATCTCACCCTCCGCCTATCGCTCTCCCGTCAAAGTAGAGTGGAAATCCTCCGCTCCTTTTGACAGGGAGTGATAGCAAGGGGGAGTATTTATAATTTAGAA
>CAZDMY010000204.1:0-4920 GCA_964506405.1 uncultured Dehalococcoidia bacterium
AGTATGCCACGTAAATCCATCCACGAATATGTAGAGGAATCACACGATCACGACCACGAAGAAGAAATCGACGTGGAAAAGCAGATGGAGGCGGCGCGAGAGGATTTCTTTAATCAGCTCCGGGGAGATGAAGAGATGCTGCGCCTGGTGACGGCACTGGCCGGCGGTCGGGATAAATGGAAGAAGCTGCTGGGAGATCGTATTTCCGGGCTCGAGGATATTATCGGATGGAACGAACAGAGCATAGACCCGCTGCTTGAACTGTATGAATTATATCTGGAGGAACCTTCGGATGAAACGATGATGCAGTTCAATGTACTGGAATCCCGGCGGCTGATAATGCGGGATTTTTTCATCACCAAAACCCTTCTGGCCAGGATCGGGGCGGACGTTGCCGGCATTAACAGGAGATTGGCTAAAATCGAAAAAAGCCTGCAGTCGAAATAAAATCTGCTGATGTTTGGGGCGTAATTTTTATTTTCTATTCTTTCGGCGATCTTTAGTTGTCATCATGAGGAGTTCGCCCAAGGCGAACGATGCGGGCGCTGGATGCGATATGGCGGATGGGCTCGCAATGACGTGTCGCTTCTAAACTACCGGGTTAACAAGAATTCTGCCTTCCTCTCACCCCTCTTCTTCAGGTGTGACCGAGTCCCATATGATGGGTATCAGTTCCTCATGATCAGCCCTTCCATCTCGATAAAGTAACAACCATTTTATCAATATAGTGTCTTCGTTCTTCCTTTTGGCCTTTTGATTATGCGATGATAGGGGATATATGGAAGACATTGGCATTACCCTGCTGACCATCGGGGGACTGCTCGTCCTGGGGCTGGTCACGGATGTGCTGGGAAAGCATACCCAGCTTCCACGAGTTACTTTTCTGATTGTCCTGGGCATCCTGATAGGCCCTGCAGTATTCGATGTTCTTCCCGACATCAGCGACGCCTGGTTCGAAGGTATATCAGATATTGCATTGGTGATGGTGGGGTTCCTCCTGGGAGAGAAACTGACCCTGTCAGCGCTGCGAGAACATGGCCGGCAGGTTATCTGGATCTCTGTGTTTGTAGTGCTGGCTACTACCCTCTTCACCTTAGGCGGGCTGGCGTTGCTGGGCGAACCGATTGTAATAGCGCTTTTGCTTGCCGGCATCGCACCGGCCACTGATCCGGCGGCGACTACTGACGTCATTCGGGAAGCAAAAGCGAAAGGGCCTTTTTCAAGGGTGCTGGAGGGAATTGTTGCGGTAGATGATGCCTGGGGATTGCTGGCTTTCAGTTTCATGCTGACTGCCGCTCGGATCGTATCCGGTAGTGAAAGCGGAATGGATTCACTGATCACCGGGTTTTGGGAGATCGGGGGGGCGCTGCTGGTAGGGGTTGGGCTCGGTGTGCCGCTGGCTTATCTCAGCGGCCGCATCAAACCCGGAGAGCGAACACTGGCTGAAGCGATGGGGGCTGTGTTTCTATGCGGTGGTATCGCTATCTGGCTGGAGGTGTCTTTCCTGCTCGCGGCAATGATCATGGGAGCGGTGGTAGCGAATATCGGGCACCGCCACCGCCCGTTTCACGCAATCGAGGGGATTGAGTGGCCTTTCATGATCCTTTTCTTCATTCTTGCTGGGGCATCACTGGAACTTGATGCGGTTTCGGAGATCGGTATAGTCGGGGCCGGTTATATCGGGTTCAGGATCATCGGGAGACTCCTTGGGGGTGAGGCAGGTGGTTGGGTAAGCCGGGCTGATAAGAAAACCCGAAGGTGGATGGGCAGCGCCATGATGCCGCAGGCCGGCGTCGCATTGGGAATGGCCCTGGTGGCTGCCCAGCGCATTCCCGAAGCGAAGGATGTGGTTCTGCCGGTGGTTATTGCCTCGACGGTGCTTTTTGAGATATTGGGCCCGATTGCTACACGATTTGCATTGAAACGGGTGGGGGAGGCCGGTCAGGCTTCTGCCCGGTCCCGTAGCAGGTAATATCAACTATTGCCAGGGCAGGGAGAAAAAGAAAGTGGTGCTCTTGCCGGTTTCGGATTCTACCCAGATTCTCCCGCCGTGTGCCTCCGTTAATACCCGGCAGACTGAAAGTCCCAAACCGGAACCAGCAATTCCGGACTCCTCATGCCTGGCCAGCCGCTGGAATGAATCGAACAGCGTCTTCTGTTCATCAACTGACAGCCCTGTCCCCTGATCCGAAACGCCGATAATGACGTAATTACCGTCGATATTGGCAGTGATTCTTATTTCACTCTGTTCAGAGGAGTATTTGGCTGAGTTCTCCAGCAGGTTATACAGAATACGCTCAAGTCTCAACTGGTCGGCACGAACAGGCGGAATATTCGATGGGATATCGATGGTAAACCGATGCGCCGGATACAGCCTTTTGACGGCCTCGATCACTGTCTCAGCAATGTTATCGATCGCTACCGGTTCCGGGTAGATAATCAAACGGTTGGCCCGGGAGCGGGAAAGCTCCACCAGGTTCCCGATCAGGTGGGAGAGGGATTCCGCTTCGACGGAAGCATCCCCGATAAGTTCCTTCGTTTCCTCCGTAGAGAGATAATCCCATTCGCTCAGGACCGTATTGATAGCCCCGATGATCACGGTTAACGGACTTCGCAGCTCGTGGGAAACCAGTCCGATGAATTCGTCCTTAAGGCTGTCCGCCTTTTTGCGCTCGGTGATATCCCGTACGATACCGAGCATACGTACCGGTTCCCCATTTTCATCTCGAAAAACCTGCCCGGTTTCAGATACCCATCTGGTTGTCCCGTCCGGCCAGATTATTCGGTGTTCGATATCGTAATCCGCATTTTCTTTCACGGCAGCGTTTACGGAATCCTGCAGATATTGCCGGTCATCCGGGTGAACACGTTCTAGGAATGCTTCATAAGTCCCTTCAAAAGCTCCGTATGCGAACCCGAACATAGGCTCGATCTTATCAGACCACTCCAAATCGCCGGTGGCGATATTCCAGTCCCAGCTTCCAATGTTGGCGGCCCGCTGGGCAAGGGCGTATCTTTCTTCGCTGATGCGCAGGTTCTGTTCTGCCTGCTTCAGATCGGTCACATCCTCAACGCATACGAGGACCAGCTTTTCTCCCCTGATGCTCAGCGGCATAGTCGAAATAAGGATATACAGGCTTTCCTCCTGATTGTCCTTATTACGGCGAAGTGGGGAGGCCACGCGTTTGTGGGGTTTACCGCTGGAGAAGGTGTCGACTACTGTTTTTCGTATTGTGCAGTCACGGCAATCGGGGCCGAAGCCACAACCGTCTATATGATCGATGGTATGGATGCATTTCAGGGCCTCGCCGCTTCGAAGTCCGACGATTTCATCCTGCTTGAATCGGGTGGCATCCAGTGCTATACGGTTGGCCCGGCGCACCCGGCGGTCCTCGTCGACGAGGAGCATGGACAGAGGTGCGTTCTCGAAAATATCGAGTAATTCTGCTGCGCTGTAAGGTAATGCTGTCATTGCCGGTTATCTCGATTTGATTGACGATTGTTACACTGCGCTGCGTCAATTATAGTTAGCTCTACATATTCGGTCAAGCCTTTCTTTGACATTACGAGTCCGGCGGACTATGATTATGATCAAAGAGGGAAATGTGGCTAAGAGACATTGCATTCTGGCGGTGGATGACGAGAAGCGTATTCTTACTTTTCTCACCTCAAAAATCAAGGCTTCTGGCTACACCGTAATAACCGGTGCCAATGGCAGGGAGGCGGTCGAGCAATGCCGGGCCCAGAACCCCGATCTGGTTATCCTGGATATCATGATGCCCGTAATGGATGGCGTGGAAGCCCTGAAGGAGATACGAAGCTTCAGCATGGTACCGGTCATTATGCTAAGCGCCAAAGGGGCGGATATGGATAAAGTGCGCGGACTGACCCTGGGGGCCGACGACTATCTGGCCAAACCCTTCAATCCGGATGAACTGATGGCCAGGGTCGAGGCGATCCTGCGCCGGGTCACTGCCGACAGTGTCGATCCGCAGCGGGGGCCTATTGTGATTGGGGATATGACCATCGATCTGGCTAAATGCAAGGTTATGGTGGGCGAAACGGAAACCAGTCTGACCCGGATCGAGTGGCTGTTGCTAAGCAAGCTGGCCCAGAATGCAGGCCGGTTATTGACCTATGAGGAATTACTCTCCAGTATCTGGGGGCCGGAATACCTCAACGATGTGCAGATATTGCGTACCTGGATCAGCCGGCTTAGGGGAAAAATCGAGAAGGATTCATCCCACCCGCGCCTTATCTCCACGGTGCCCAAAGTTGGCTACATGCTGGAAATCCCCAAAGTTTAATTCCTGCGTTCATATGCTGACATCGTCTGTTTTCGGGCCGTTCGATCCACTTAAGCCGCAAACGGTTTCCGGCCTGTTTTCAAGAAACATCTATGCTGCCCCGGTTCACATCAATGCAAAGATCGAGACAGTCTGGAAGGTCATGACGGATTTCGAGCGCTATCCGGAGTGGAATCCATTGAATCGCTTCTTTCATCTGGATTCAGAAGCCACTCCAGGCAATTGGGTGACCTTCGGGCCTTCCTGGGGGCCTTATGATAGCGTAAATGCCAGTTCGCTACCTGAACCGGATATGACCCAGCATGAAATGATCACCGTCTGGGAAGAGAATCGCTGCCTGGCCTATGCCGATATACGGCTGTACTTGAAGGCGGAACGGGTTCAATATATATCGGCTCTGGAAGGCGGTGGCACCCGGTATCATACTTACGAGCGCACGGCGGGGCTGCTTTCACCGGTCGTTCGCCATATATTTGGCAGAAGGATCATTGCCGGTTTTACCGCTAACGGACTGGCATTAAAGCGACGGGCGGAATCGATAATGCTATCGTAGGTGTTACGTGAATATCGGCGAAATCATCCTGATTGCAATCGGGCTGGCGATGGATGCGAC
>CAZDMY010000205.1:0-4908 GCA_964506405.1 uncultured Dehalococcoidia bacterium
AAGGCTGGAGCTATAGGTTACCTTACGAAAAACGTCTCAGCAGATGAGCTCACCAATGCAATACGGGACGCGGCAAGAGGAAAACCAAGTCTTGCTCCGGAGGCTACACGGGCTCTTATCCAAAGCGCAGGTGAATCGTCCCCACCGGGTCAGGATTTAACGGAAGCAGAACTCGGGGTATTGAAACTGATGATCAAGGGGATGAATAATCCCGATATTGCCCGGCAACTGATGGTCAGCACATCAACTGTCAAGTTTCAGGTAAGTAATATCCTTTCCAAGCTGGGGGTGACCAGCCGGACTGAAGCGGCAGCCCTGGCTGTCAAACATAAGCTGGTCTCCTGAAAAAATACCGGCTATCTGACCAGTGTAAAACCCTCTATGTACATGAGGTACATAACGGATTTATCATCGACACCGTCCAATCACAACTGCCGAAGCAAAGATTGAATCCATTCAAGGGATTCATTATCCAATAGATTCAACTTGCTGATCGCCTCAACAGTAAAGATACTGAATGATCCCTGTGCGATCACACATGGATCAGGATCACCCTGATATATTCTTCCTTCCATGATTATTTCACGTTCACTCGAGCGTTCAAGCAGTCGACTTTCAACTCGGATTTCCCCGTTATTCAGCAATACCGGTTTATGGAACCTCAGCCTGGTCTCCCTGGTCATGGCAAAGCGTTTAGTCAAAACAAGGGTAGCCCACCCCATGGTTTCATCGAGGATGGTGGCCAATATACCACCATGGACCATGTTTTCCCATCCACAAAAGTGGTCAGAGAGTTGCACCCAGGAATAAACAGCCTCAGCATCGGTATAAAAGTTCATATGAAGTCCTCGAGAATTATCCGGGCTACATACGAAACAATGATTACCCTCGATTTGGGTAGGAAGCTGGCGCAGTGAATTTCGATTAACCTCCATCACTTATCTCCTTCTTGTGGTCGATACAGGATCACAAAGAACAGCATTTCGATTTACTCTAATTATATTATCTGGCCACCTGACCAGGTCAAAATCCACTCATTTGCCCGGCGCGGATGCGAGGATTGCTCGCTATGATAAAGATATCAAATCGCGAGGAGGAAATATGGCAGCAAAGAACCATGACAAGAGTAACCGGGCCATCGGGGGCGGTTTACTGGCCGGCATGGGAGTGGGCTTCTTTTTCCTGGACGAATCGGCCCTGGCATTTGTGGGTTCGATGTTCATCGGCCTGGGAATGGGGCTGGTACTATCGCCGTTAATCGCAAATATGAAAACAGGGAGCAGTGTTTAGCGGAAACCGTAAGATGGCATTATGCGGTTTATTCCCGATAGCCGGTTATAGTGGACATCTGATGGGTATAGTTGAGCATATGCTGAGGAAGGAAACATACAATCGGGAAGGAAGTCTATAGAATGAGGGTGTTACTGGCAGAAAGCCGACCGGATGTTCGATCCGCCTTGCGGCTATTTCTTGAACAGTACATTGAAGATCTGAAGATGACTGCATTGGTGAAATCGACTGACCTTGTTTCACAAGTGGGGAAACTATGCCCGGACCTGCTTCTACCGGATTGGGAATGGCTCGGTCTGAGACCGGCAAACCTTCTCGTGCAGATTCGAGGATTATTCCCCCAAATGCGTACAATTGTGCTGAGTGCCCGCCCCGAAATACGAGGTGAAGCCCTTACAGCCGGGGCTGATGCCTTCATCAATAAAAGCGATACCGTGGAGAGAATGCTGGAAACCATTCAAAGTGTCATAATATAACCAGCATCATCAGGAGAGACGAAATCATGGACACTGAAGAATACATGCAGGCACTGTTGAACGCAGATCCATTTAGAGAATCGATAATCCGGGAGATAATCCATTTTCTTAACCTGCCTATCGGAAGTAGCGGCCTGGACGTTGGTTGTGGAGTTGGTCTCCAATGTATATTGCTGGCACAAGCTATAGGACCAGCCGGACAGGTAACTGGTCTCGATGTAACCCCGGAGTTTCTCAAACGGGGTCGAGAAATTGTAAATGAAGCAGGCTTTTCTAATCAAATCTTTTTTCAACAAGGGGATGTCGCCCGTCTGCCATTCGATGATAATGCCTTTGATTGGGTGTGGAGTTCAGATTGTGTCGGCTATGTTCCCTGGGAACCAGTTCCTTTACTGGAAGAACTGGCTCGAGTGGTGAAACCAGGCGGGATCGTTGCATTCGCTGCCTGGTCCTCTGAGAAGCTGCTCCCCGGATATCCTGATCTGGAAGCTCGCCTGGGGACAACGCTGGTAGGTCTGGCACCTTTTGTACCCGGCAGGGAACCCGAAAAACACTTTTTACGGGCTCTCGGCTGGTTTCGAGAATTGGGATTTGTTGAACCAAGGGCAGAAGTTTTTTCAAAGAGCATCTGTTCACCGCAAAACAATGAAATGCGCATTTCACTTGCCTGTCTTTTTGAATCACGCTGGCACGAAGTAGAAGCTGAACTGAATCCTAATGATCGGGAAATGTTTCAGCGGCTGTGCAAGCCGGATTCCCCAGATTTCATCCTGGATCACCCGGATTACTACGGATTTTTCACATATTCCCTTTTCTGGGGAAAGGTGCCTGGATGAATTCATCGCATGGTCGGGCCGTCAAATTGATGGATGCCTCCGCTCAACCCGTCGTATAGGTTCCCGTTCCCACCGCTATTAATACATCCTCTTCATTGCGCAATTCCATGCGGGTTACCGCCACCTTATTACCGATACGCAAGACCCAGCCTTCAGCAACAAATGTTGTCCCTTTTCCGGGCCTGAGAAAGTCAATTCGAAAATCAATTGAACCAACGCGAATGACCTTCTGAAACCGCTTCTCCAATGGCTGACCCTTCGCTTTTTCAAATAAACTCAATACCACTACATGTCCGCCGGCTGTATCGAGCATCGATGTGATAATTCCGCCATGCAGGGTGCGATAGAGTAGATTACCCACAAATTCGTCTTTCATATCGAAGACCACACGTGAATGGTCCCAGGCTGGCGACTGAAACCGGGGATTCAGCAGTTTCTGAAAGTAAAGCTTATCGCCAGCGGTTTCCTGAAAGCGGCCAATGACCTCACGGAATTCTGCATCTTCCTGTTCAACAATAGTCATGCAATATCCTCCAGACATCAATAAACGAGGGGTCCTATTGACTGCATTATACGGCTTTGAGGGTTTTCAAGTAAACAGCATTTGTATTTGCCCTGAACCTGGTCAACTGTACAGGTAAAAAAACCGGCCGGAAGCACAGTTTGAAATCGGGTCACATGCCCGGCATATCGGGGGAGATTCTTTTCTTATGATAGGGATTACGATGAAACTTCGGAGGGAACCATGAATAAGAAATCGACTTTCATAATGGGGATGTTAACACTAACTGCCATTCTGGGACCGATTTTCAGGCACCTGAGAGAGTGCCGAAACTCCTTTTACGTGTCGGGGATTGTGGATTGAAAAGGTTTGGTAAGTTCAAGATTTCCGAATCTAGAAAAAATTCAGCAGTGAGTCTCATGAATAGTTTTCAGCACACGGAATACAGACCAGTTTCCCATCGACCTTTCGGGTTCGCGTTTCCATCACGGCTTCCCCGCAGACCTCGCATAGTTCCGATTTCATAATCCGGGCCGGTTCGGGTTCTTCGATCGTTACTTCGGTTATGGACACTACATCCGCTTCGGTTGCGTTCAGTATCCACTCGATTAATTTGTCTCGGTCTTCGCGAATATGTTCCGGTAGATTCTGTGGATTGAAGACCACCCGTACGCCTTTTCGTGATTTTCGATCATATAATGTGTATACATGCTTTCCGTGATCTTTGAATATGAAATTACCTTTCCCAAACGTGCACCCGGAAATAAACTGCAGCGCATCGACACCACAGGCATTGTTTTCAACGATGGCTACGATTTCCTCATCTTTGGCCCGCGTCTGTTTCAGAAAATCGAGCCCTGCTCGCGTCATCCGGTAGCCAATGGCCAGCCCCGGGCAACTATGCCCGTGGAATCGTATCATATCTTCGTAAGTTGAATTCATTTCTGCACCTCGTGGACGTGATTATAGCACACTTGAAAAGGTTTCATTTGCAGGCTCTAACTCATATATGAACGGGGTCGCAGGGCGGTCAATCAGAATCCGGCACTCGGCAGTCAGCACTCAGCATTCGGCACTCAGAACGTTGAATTCTGAACGCTGAACCATTTACAGGGTTGACCAGGGTATCCTTAGATGCTAACTTACGATAATATTCGCCGGTTTATCGGCCCCTGCCTTTTCGACAAGCTCATTCAGGGTTAGATCCTCAACCGGGCGAATGGTGCGTATGGAGAAATAGGCGTTGTTAGAGGCGTTGTAGGAAAAGGATTTGTCGGCTGTATCCAGGATTTCGGTCCATTCTGCACTGAAATAAGCTCGAAAAGCTTGCTGAAACGCTTCTTCTGAAAGCTCCTCAGGGACCTCCAGCCAGACTTTGTCGAGATTGCCCACGGCAACCACACGTCGAGGGAAGGTTCACCCGGTTTCATACAAATAAACCGGTATTCCCTGCATTACTGCCTCTGCATCGCAGGCAGCGAAATCAGCCAGTCTTTCCCCTTCCATCGTTCCAAAAACGACGAAAGGGTGCTTGGCAGCGATATTCAGTATCCCCGGCAAGCGGCCGCACCCCAGTGCCACTAAAAGCATGTTTCCTAAAATCTCCTATAGGCCATTGTAGCAAAACATCTGTTGGCTTTTCATTTGCTTTATATCGCGTGATTACGAAAGAGGAAACGTTGAAGGTAGAATCGGGGCGCTACGAAAAACTGGTATTATGTCCACGGATTTTTCGGATCAGTTATCCTCGGGATATTCTCGAACATGCGGATACTCCTCCTTCTCAAGATAGATACTCGTGAAG
>CAZDMY010000206.1:0-4905 GCA_964506405.1 uncultured Dehalococcoidia bacterium
GGGTATACTGGATAATCCCTGTTAAGGGATTATTCAACTCATGAGCAACACCGGCTACCATCGTGCCCATCGAACTTAGTTTCTCCGTTTGAATAAGCATGGCAGTTTTGTCCCTGAGTTCCTGTTCAATCCGCCTACGTTCTACTAATTCCTTCTGAAGCTCCTCGGTTCTTTCCTCGACCTTCTTCTCCAGATTAACGCTGTAATCCTTTAATTCGGCTTGTGAGCGTTGGACATAAGCGGTCATTTCATCAAAAGCCCGGGAAAGCTCCCCGATCTCATCTTCCTCGGTACTGCCAACACGGTGATCGAGGTTGCCGGACATAACTTCCTGCACACCCTGATGCAAGCTCAGGATAGGTCTGGTGAGAACACGACTAAGCCAGTATGCCATCGAGAACGCCAGGATGGCTACAATTGCAAAAATCCCGGCGCTCATATAAACGGTATTGCGCGTATTCTCCTCGAGGTCGCTCTCCAGCATCTCGATACTGGCCAGAGCAGCAAATGCCGTGCTGGTGTCCTGTTCCACCATAACGGTCCATCCCAAACCTTCGTACCCATTAATGCGTGTGTCTACCGCCTCGTTTGTCGCCCGGGCATAACCGGCCACCACTTCCTCGTTAATTATGTAACTGGGCTCTATATAGGAGGTATCCGGGGTGATCTTTTTCATCACCTGACGTTCGGCGTCGGTCCATTCAGGGGCGTCCTTCAGATATCTTCTATCATCGTTGGTATCGGTGATAATATTACCATCGTTATCCCATACCATTATCCGGTGATCCATCACTTTGGATTCATACTCCTGCCCTAATGATGAAGGATACACCTGCATCACACCCACCAGCACGCCGAGGTCTTCACCGGTAGTGATATCGGTTACCAATGACGCAATGTCCATCCTGTATGTGGTAGATATTCCGTCGCCCGGCAAATACAGAGGGCTGATATAGAGTTCCTGCTCCTTACCTTTTTGCCAGGAAGCCTGAACTCCTTCCAGCGTCGGTTCGGAATAGCCTATTTCTTCGGTGACAAGTTCTCCGGACAAGCTCACAAGATAGGCATCCTCGAAATCCGGCATGTTGATAACTTCATCACCAAGGAATTTTCTGGCCATATCAGGATTGGTAGCACCTTTTGCAGCGTTGATTACCTCTTCACTCCGTGCCCACGACCGTACATCTTCAATACGCTGGGCCATCCACTTTTCCATGTCGTAAGAGAGCAACCAGGCTAAACCCGCCTTGTTAGCGCCGACCGTCTCTTCCCGTAAGGTGGTGCGGCTTTCATCTACACTTTCCCTGGCCGACTGCTGCGAATTGTAGGTCCCAACATATACCACCACCGTCATCACAAGAATCGGAACCAGTCCGATGAGGAGCATTTGCAGGATGATCCTGGACCGCAGGCTCTTAAACCTTCGCCGCTTCTCCGCCATGAGTTTAAACCTTCTGTCTACTGATTAGTACCAAATTTACTAGAGCAATAACACTAATCAATCCGTATCATTTATACAACCTTTTTGACGATGCGGATTGCAAACTAAGAAAAGCTACGTATGCTAAAAATAGATTATATCAGATTTCCTGCTTAAATCAGACAGTACCAAGCGCTCCGAAATAGAATAGTCAGAGTAATCCGGCCGCCTACTCTTTTTGCCCTCAATATAAACGATAGTGTAATTCATTATAGGACAAGGATTGGCATACTGCAACATAATCGATAGGAAATCCAATTCACCCCATTTATTTCCGCAATTAGTATCTGTTACCGCGTAACATTCTAGCTCTTAAACACCATGCCGATAAATATTCGTCTATTTACATTTGCCGGTTGACGACATAGTAATGCACTTCAAAATGGAAAAGGTATCGATGGTAGACGAATGGCGAAAAACAAACGGAGGCAGCGTTCGGCTGCTTACCGGTTTTTGTTGAATATTCAAATTAACAAGTGGGATCATTTGGGTTCCATTACCTGGTACATCCAATCGGACATCCGGTAAAGGGTTTTGTCGTCACCTGAAGCCTCGTAAACCGCGTAGTAATTCTGGCTCATTCGTTTCGTCTCGTTAAAACTGCAGAAATCCTCAATTCCTTCCATTTCAAAACTCCACGACGTCGCTGCATCATACAATGCCTGGGAGTCGAAGTTTTCCGCACCGACGGTCTCCACTGCCTGTCTGACAATATCCAGCATCAGGTATGCCTGTTTGGCTGATAGGTAGGTCACCCCATCATCCCGGAATTTCTGAGCCTGGTCGGGCGAGTGTTTTTCTGTAAGCAACTGGTTAATCATGTCAATCATTGGGCCCGTCTCGTTGTACCAGGGAGTAACCCGAATGAACAGCGAACCATCAAGTTCATCCCACAAATCATTGTTTTCAATGACTCCCATGAATGCACACTGTACCTCGGTGCCAAGAAATGTGGAATGTCCCTCAGCGACATTACGAAAGTCATCCACAAACACATGAGGGGGCACCGGAATATAAACATAATCGCAGTCCTTTAACGCCTCAATTTCAGCGCTCCAGTTGAATTTGAAATCAACCAGGAACTCATCTACCCATTCGTACTGATCCGGATTGGCTTCTACATATTCCTTGGCTGCGGCGAACCAGATATTACTATAGGCATCCCGCCATGCAGCAGCACCGATTTTTGCCGGCCTGCCTTGCGGGAATGTCTCATGATTCTCGGCAATCCAGTGAAGCAGTGTATAGGCTTCGTATCTGGGTGAGACGCCCAGGCTGAATACATATCCTCCATCCAGTTCTTCAGCGTCCATATTTGCGGTTTCCACAAACAATACATACTTATCCTCATTTGCCCTGGGCAATAATTCGGGGACCGCCCCCGGCGGTGCCGCGTGGATGAAATCAGCTCCCCGCTGTCTTAGGGATTCATATCCAGGCACATCCCTGGCCGGATTGTATTGGTCGTCATATTCGATCACCTCCAGAGTAACACCGGGGATCAGATCGTTCTCGTTATAGTATTCCACTACATCCTTCAAGGCGGTATCGATGATCGACATGGGACCTGATGCTACCCCGGTCTTGTCAGTCAGGTTACCTATGGTAATGATGACGTCCTCCATCTCGGTCTCGGCTTCTTTACTGTCAGCACTGCTGCAGCCAGTTAAAATTCCGGGAGCAATCAAGATGCAGCCGATTAGGATAACCTTTGCCATTTTTATACGTACCATTGCCCACTCCTCAGTTCCCACTTTTCCACGAATTCGACTAAATCGGGGTAACTAAAATATTATAAAAGAACCCATACTCCCTGCGCAACAACAAACCTCTCGCTGCTTGCTCTTACGAGTGAAAAAGTGAATCAGCGGTTGTTCACGCCAGTTCCCGCGCATATCCGGTTCCGAGTCCATATAGATCAACTACATAGTTCGGAAATAAAAATATCGTAAAGATGACCCTGTTCAATAGATACGACGCAAATGCCGACATAACCTCCGGCGTATTTCGGTAAGTTGCATAAGTACTGCCTAGTAACAGGACCCGGTGAAATATAAAGTCATCCGATCAAGGAGAGGTCACCTGTGGTAGCCATTCGGTGTGAGATCGAATAATGTTCTCCTGGTCCGCTCTGGCTTCATAGACGGCGTAGTAGTTCTGAGCAATTCGTTTGGTTTGATCGAAAGTGTCGAAATCAGGAATCCCTTCATATTCGAATGACCAGGCTGTAGCTGCGTCGTACAGTGCCCGGGAATCGAAGTTTTCGGGCCCCGATACTTCAATTGCCTTCCTGACGATATCCAGCATCAGGTAGTGATGTTTAACTGAAATGTAACCACATCCCTGCCCTCTAATACTGGCGGCATCCTGAGCAGGATGATACTCATCAAGCAATCGGTTGGTAAGGTCGATAATAGGGCCAGTTTCGTTGTACCACCGCGATGATCTGATGAATAATGCGCCATCCACTTCTTCCCACAGGTCGGCCTTACTGAAGAAATTGAAGAAGGCCAGAGGGACATCGCTGCCAAGAAACTTGGCTTTCCCACCCGCATTCCGAAAATCGCGCATAAAGATGTGAGGTGGTGTTGGCACGAAAACATAATCACAGTCTTTTAATTCCTCCGCCTGTGTGGCCCAGTTAAAACTGAACGCTGTCAGAAAGGTTGTATCCCACTCATATTGATCCGGGTGGGCATTGACATAATCCTTCGCCGCTTTGAAAAGAAGGTTGTTGTACCCATCATCCCAGGCCGCCGCCCCTACTTTTGCGGGTCGGTCACGAGGGAAATCTTCATCGTTTTCAGCAATCCATTTAAGCAGCGTGTAGGCCTCATATTCCGGTGTAATCCCTAAACTGAAAACATAGCCGTCCTCTAACTCCTCCTTCTCCATATTGGCGGTAGCGGTGAACAGTACATAACCCTCTCTATTAGCACGCGGTTGCAGAACCGGAACAGCTGCCGGGACCGGAGTCCAGATGAAATCCGCCCCCTCCTGTTTCAGCTTCTCGTAACCCGGAATATCCTTCGCAGGGTCATACTTCTCGTCGTAATCTGCTACCTTCAGCTTTACGCCCGGAATTATATTGTTATCGTTGTAGTACTTAACCACGTCATCCAGGGCCATCTCAATATAAGACATAGGCTCCGCTGCAACGCCTGTCTGGTCAGTGAGGTTACCGATAGTGATTGTAACGTCTTGTTTTGCTATCGGGGATGTCCCAGTTGGGTTGACCTCAGGGTTACCGGTATCTCCATCGCCGTTCCCACATGCCGAAAGCAGGAGGGTCAGCAACAAACTTACTAAGACTGCGAACGGGAACGATGTTTTGATCAACCCTCTTTCACCTCTGTTAACTAGTAAATACCACGATTTGGAAGTTTGCATGATTGTAACACTTGCCGCGTTTTAGTGTCAAGATG
>CAZDMY010000207.1:0-4888 GCA_964506405.1 uncultured Dehalococcoidia bacterium
TACCATAGACCGGTGACAATCAGCAGCGTATAGAGGAACGCGATTGGCGTAGGGTCGTTCCGGGGAAACAATGCTTATATTAAACGTGAATATCAGGTCGGCAGGATTTGGGCACGATTCGGGTCTTAGTTGCCCAGCCCTGGTGTCTCAACACCAGGGACAACAAGTGAACTGAGGCTCGCCAGTCAACTTGTGCGAGATTCCCGGATTGACCGGGTGACAGAACGGAGGAGGAGGTTACTTCTTCTTCCGGATTTGTTTCTTGACAGTTTTGACATACTGGCCGAATTTCTTATCCTTCTTTCGTTTCTCAACGTAGGAAAGCTGGTGATAATCGGATTCTTTCTGCAGTTTGAGATAGCTTTGATATCTGGCCTCGCTCAACGTACCTGCCCGGACTGCCTGTAAGACGGCGCAACCGGCTTCGCTGGTATGAGAACAATCGCTGAATCGACACTCTTGAGCCAGTTTCAGGATGTCGGCAAAGCCCTCATCGATTCCCTGTGTGAATCCTATAGTGCCCAGCTCACGCATTCCCGGCGTATCGATCATCATGGCCCCATTCTCAAGTACGATCAATTGACGACGCGTTGTCGTATGCCTGCCTTTTCCGTCTTTTTCGCGAACCAGGCTGGTTTCAAAGGCGTCCTGGCCAACCAGATGATTGAGAAGGGTCGTTTTACCGACACCGGATGAACCGAGTAAACAATAGGTTTTCCCGGGTGCCAGGATCCGCTTGATTTCCGTCAATCCCTCCCTCGATTCATTACTCAAAGGTATTACCGGGCAATGGATATTCGCACCTCTGACCGTGTTGATGTTTTTCTCCAATTCCCCATGATCGATTAGATCGGTCTTGCTCAAGAGCAGCATCGGTTCGATGTTCCCATCATATATAGTCACCAGATAACGTTCCAGCCTGCGTAAGTTGAAATTGCTGTCACAGGATTGCATAACGAAGGCCCCATCGATGTTGGAAGCGATCATCTGGTAATCGATCTTCTTTCCGGCTGATTTCCTTTTCAATGCCGATTTTCTGGGCAGCAGGCCATCGATGATTGCGAACGTATCGTCGTTGTAGTATTGCACCAGAGCCCAGTCACCCACGGCCGGAAAATCGACGCCTGATTCAGCGGAGAACATCATCCGGCCGGACAGTTCAGCCAGGACTTCCCCCGTTTCGTTTCGAACCAGATAGTTGTCTCGATTGACCGCGGTTATGCGCGCCGGACGGTGCGCTGGTCTATCAGATTCTTTGAACCTCTGGGCAAACCAGTCGTCAAATCCGAGGTCCAGCAATTCCATGATCTTTATTCTGGGGTTTGCCCCCCACAATTGCAAGTGAGAAATCGCAATTCTCTGGTTGTTTCAAGGGGGTGTTTATTCTTTGACAATTCGCGTAGCAATATCAGGATACAGGCCGCAGGTTATCCACATGTCAGGTATCGATTAAGAATGTCAAGAAGTGCCTGGACTGATATCTGGTTATCCAGATATTCGCCAAGTGAATCGAGTAATTCCTGAAGGCTGGCACACTCCTTTTGAATGAAAACGGCGGTAAGGGATGTTGAACAATCTTCGGATGAAATACTGGTGCTGGCATCGTTGGTATCTTCTATTGTGGAGACATCTCCCTCCCATTCCTTGAAAGTCCATCCCGGGTCGGCGATTGCCTCGATACTGAGCTGGCTTACTTCATCAAGGCTGTACGCACCAACAGGAGGGATTACGGTTCCGCTGCCTGATTTTGATATCGTGAGTATGCATGTTTCGTCGGCGCCCATGTCTATTGTTTTACCTCTTATTCGGTCATCACCTTCGAAGTCCTGATGTGGTAAATCAGGGGCATTAGTGTCACCCGCATCGATGCATGGTGATTCAGGCGATAAGTGGAAATCGCCACTGGCGGGATTGACGAACATGGGTGTGCCGAAAATATTGCCGGTCCCCGGGAAAACACCGGTATTATTGTCCACATTACTGTATGTTACCGGGCATATGCCGGCCTCGGTTTGAATTTCTCGCGGTTTGTCTTCCCAAAGAATACAGTTGGTAACCTGTGGGAGCGATCCGACTGCATTGTAGATTGCTCCGCCGCTGGCGGCCTGGTTACCAGAGAATATGCAATTAGTGATAACAGGGGCGTAATTCGGATAGTTGGCGAGTTCTACATACGGTAACTCGAACTGGGGAAAAGCGGGGAGCTGGTATTTGACCGGACAGAGCATGGTTCCGTCAACGTCCCACCAGGATACCACCGCCGAACCGGTATCGGATAATGCCTCCACACGATAGCAGGTAAATGTGCCGGCCACCACCGCGATCTCTTCGGTGCCAACCACCCGCGCATTCCAGGAGGTCTCTTCATGGACTCCAAAGAGAGGGATATCTATTTCTGTCGAAAAAGCCCAGGTTCCGCCGACTGTCAGCATTTCCGGTCTGTTAGTGTATGTATAATCAACAGGAACTGTCAGCGGAATTCCCCATAAGTAGTCTATTGTGAGATTGATCGCCTGCTGAATGAAATCCCGGTGAACTATATTCTGTGCGAATGTAATCGATTGGAGCGTAACATCGAAACACGTACCTTCGTAGCAAAACGGGAATGTCAGGTCCTCTTCAAATTCGTTCTCTGCTATGTAACAGGGTTCCCCATTGACCGAACCGGTTCCGGTGAGGGTAAGGTCGATCATCAAGTCCTGCTGCAATTCCGGTGCAGCCGTGTATTGCCAGGAGACAGAGGATTGATCGTTCAGCATCGCGCCGCCGCGGAAAGAGGCTGTATTCCCCCAATAAATGCAATTGGCAAACGTGTTGTCCGAATCCAGATTATAAACAGCTCCTCCGACCTCGGCGCTATTCTCCGCAAAGGTGCAGTTTTGAACCAGCAGAGAAGACTGAGTGCTGTATAAGCCGCCGCCTGAATTGTGAGGATACTCTCCGTTTGCATAACCCCCTTTGATAGTGAAACCATCAAGAATAGCGCTTGAAAGTGGTGTGCCTGAATAAATGAGAACGTGGTAGCAGTTATCAGTTGTAGTACCGGAATTACCGATTTCGCCGCTCAGTACGGCCTTTGAAGAGTGCCAGTCCCGGTCTTTCCAGGCAGGGCTGCCGGTATTCGGAAATCCGCCGTAGATACCGACCCCGCTTTTCAAATGAAAGGCGTCTATTCGTTGATTTCCCGGCGTATAAGTTCCTGAAGCAACGCAAACCGTACCGCCTCCCGATGCCGCCACCACATCGATCATCGCCTGCAACGTACCGGAGGCTGTTGCCCAGGAGGCACCGTCTCCGGTACCACCGGCTTTTACATATCGGGTGGCATCTGCTTGAGCCTTCATCGCGATGAAAGCAAATGCCAGCCAGCAGATCGCGAGTACGGTTGCAACTAAGAAAGACCTTTTCAAAATACGGTTTCTAAGAATGATATCCATACATAATTCTCTGGTTTGTTGTGTGACCATCCTACATTAACTTATGGAATGATGTCAACAAAACGAAAATTGCTTGATTATGGATTTTCATCCCCAATCCGAGATTGGAAGCCTTCTTGTTGCATTGACCTTTTTTCATAGCGGGTGTAGTATAATGAAAATCTACAGATCCTGTGAAAAGGAGCAATCCGAATGAACGTAATCGCTTTCAATGGTAGCGCACGAAAAAACAGCAATACTGCCGCACTTATCAATATGGTGCTTGAAGAGCTCAGGAAGGAAGGAATCGAAACCGAGTTATACCAGCTGGCGGGCAAGAAGATCCATGGGTGCAAAGGCTGCTACCAGTGTTACATAAATCAGGATCAGCGCTGTTCGATTGATGATGACATTGCCAACGAATGTATCGAGAAGATGGCATCCGCAGATGGGATCATACTGGGGTCCCCCGTTTATGTTGCGGATGTAAGCCCGGAGATGAAGGCGTTGATCGATCGATCGTGTATGGTGGCTAAGGCAAACGGGGGGTTGTTCCGGCGCAAGGCAGGTGCCGGGGTGGTAGCCGTACGGCGGGCCGGGGCGGTCCGGACTATGGATTCCATCAACCATCTCTTTTTCATTAGCGAAATGATCGTACCCGGTTCCAGCTACTGGAATATGGCTTTCGGTTTGGAAAAAGGGGATGTGGAGAAGGATACGGAAGGCGTTCAGACCATGAAAACGCTGGGAGAGAACATGGCCTGGCTCCTTAAGAAATTGCAGGATTGATCAGATTTGCTTTGATGCATTATAACCGGGCGGCTTGTGTGATGAGACTGGTGATATTTGTGATACTGGCCGGATTGTTGCTTGTGTCCTGTGGTGAAGGCCAGCAGTCAGCCGTTGGCACTGTATTGAGTAAACCGAACCTGGTCCCTGCCCGTCAACCGGGGCATCCGGCAGCTTATGCCTATTGTATGCCGCATCAGGGATGGGCACCGTTGGAAGTCTATTTCAGCCCGTTCGCGAGCAGCGCTGAGAACGGTCATATCGGCAAATACGAATGGGACCTCGACGGCGACGGGGTGTTTGAGGTTGATGCCTCCCCCGATCGCGGATACACACAGCATACCTATAAGAAAGCCGGAGAATACATCGCTGCATTGCGGGTGACGGATAACCGAGGCCGATCATCTTCTTCGAGTGTGATCGTTCAGGTACGAGACCCGGAGAAAAGTACTGTTGATTATCGGAGTATTTTTGATGACAGCAAAGTACAGCGCATCGATCTGAGGGTCGCTCAGGATGATTGGGATTACCTCTGGGAAGATATCGAAGACAGGAGGGAAATCGAAGCCGATGCGGTCATTTTCGGCAAATGGGTCTTCAATGTGGGCCTCAGCATGAAAGGGAACGGTTCACTGTTCGGTTCGGGTGATAAGAAATCCTTCAAGATCGATACCAACGAGTAT
>CAZDMY010000208.1:0-4880 GCA_964506405.1 uncultured Dehalococcoidia bacterium
TCACACAAAAAATCTTACACTACCACGGTCTTCCGCCATAAGCGAAAGACCTCGCAATTACATTCTTTTTCCACATCTCTCTAGGTCTCCGCCTGCGGAGAGAGGACTTGTCATCACATCCAGCCCCTCCCCGATAAGGCGAGGCTAAAGCCTCGCGCTACATGTTTGTAGTATCATCACGAGGAGTCAGTCCACCTCAGCGGATCTAATGACTGCAGCGTACGACGCGGGCGATAGATGCGCACGCCCAGGTCTCCGGATGCGCCTAGGCGTGCGCATCTAATGAACGTGGAGTATGAACTCCTCCGATGGCAGCGAGATTATTTCACGGTATCACGTACCCAAAGACCGGGAGATTCCTCGCCCTTCTATCGGAAGGCCTCAGAATGACATGTCAAAAAGGCTACCCAATAATCCGATGTACCGTTATGTTCGGGTTTAGTCCTCCCCGCCCCCACAGCCGAAACCAACGTGAGGCGGCCCAGTGGATCATAGCCAAATCCTGTCAATTCGCACAGGTTAACATACCGCCCGATCCGGCCCGGTTGTCTGTAGACTACCCGGTCAAATCAGCACTATTCCCCCAGATTTCGGATGGGACACATCACCTCCGAGGTCTACCTGGCCAATCCATCGGTTGCCGCCGCCAGTGCGGTACTGGGGAGGATCGGGGAGCCGGGGGAAATATAGGGCTTTCCAACCTGTGAGATTATTGTCTTTCTTTGAAATGCCCATACACCAGAAAGGGGCAAGCTAAAGCTTGCCCCTTTTTTCTGTTATTTTTGCTACTGACAGGTGATGTTACTATTCTGCCGCGAAGTTAGCCTGTAACGATATCGTAATACTCTGCGTACCAGTATAGGTTACCGAGTTACTGGCTACATCAACGGCGCTATCCAGGTATTCTGTATCCCCGCTCCAGTTCAAGAAAGTAGAACTGGGTGAACCACTTACAGCTATAGTACACGATGCCACTTGTGCAGTTGTACCACTGGGATCGGTTGTGCCATTGCCGTCATCTGTTACAGCCAAGTCGTATACTACCATTGGCGCTTCTTTCAAAAACGATTCCTTCATCAAATTAAAATCATATCCATTGACTGTTAGACTCCTGTCGAAATCCGCCTGCGGATCATATCCCGGGTCACCCTCGTTTTTTAGAAACGAATTCTTTAAGGCATTGAAATCATACCCATTAACTACGCCATCTGGACTGATTCCCGCCTGATTTGTAGCATCACCTTCCAATAGGGTCCCCATGTCAATCTGAACTTGGGCCAATACTGGAAGCACCGCTACAGCCCAGCATGTAATTAATAGTATGCCTGCTACAAACCACGCTTTATACCTGATCATACTACTGTCTCCATCAATCATAATTTCGATGTATTATAGCACAAACAAAAGAGTTGCGCAACCTTACCAATATTGGACCATTACGGGGCATTTCGCGGTCCAGCCACAAGGAAATTCGCTTTCAAATCATTGAAATCATAACCATTCACTGTGCCATTATCATTGAAATCCGCCTGTGGATCATATCCGGGGTTTCCTTCACTGATCAAGAAAGAGGCTTTAAGAGCATTGAAGTCGTAGCCATTGACTACGTCATCAGTCCCAGTAGCTGGCTGGTTAGTAGCGTCCCCTTCGAGCAATGTGCCACCGATTACGTATGTAACGGTGCCACCAATATTCACATCATTGAGCACATTCATAAGCGTGTGGGCTCCCTTTATTGTCACATCATATGTGCCCGGGGGAACACATTTGCACGTAAATGTTGTCGTTGAGCCACTCTTATAAGCCGCCGAAACATTACTAAATGACGCTACAGGTGTTCCACTGAAGTCCTGCCCACCCTCTGTCCACGTAGCACCATTCATATAGAATACCACGGTTCCGGAAATGTCATAATCACCATTTGCCACCACTCGATTTGCAGAATCCTCGAGGTTTACATCTATGTAAACGGTGTTGCAAACGAAATTCGCTGTTATCGAATAATCTGCGTCCATGGTAATTGTAGTGTTAGGAGAACCCGGATTGTCCACAGCGGGGCTTCCGCTTCCTGTCCACTTAGTGAAAACATAACCTGCATCCGCCTGCGCTATGATAGCTGCCTCAGTACCACAATCGTACGCATAGGGACCTGATTCGCCGGGTGTTATTACCGAGCCCCCAGTGGTACTCGAAGGGGTCAAGTACTTTGTTTGGAGAGTAAAATTCGCTGTAATGGCATAGTGATCATCCATAGTAATCGTTGTGGTCGGATCATTGACGTCCGCAACAGTACTCGTAGATCCGCTCCAGTTTACGAATTCATAGCATGGACTTGCCTCCGCCACGATATCAACCATTGTTCCACAATCATAACTGTAAGGTCCAGGTTCTCCTGGTGTTGTTACAGAACCACCATCGGTGCTGGAAGTTGTAAGGTCGAATCTGTCGATCTCGAAATTCGCGGTTATCGCATAATCCTGATCCATGGTAATGGATGTACTGGCAGTACCCGGGTCGGCCATCGCCGGTGTGCCGCTTCCGCCCCATTTGGTGAAGTGATAGCACGAGTCTGCCACCGCAGCCACCGCTACAATACTATTCCTGTCATAGATAAAGGACCCTTCTCCAGGAACGGTTACGGACCCACCGCCAGTGCTGGAAACCAGCAAACCAACAACATCCGCTTCATCCACACCCATGTCTACCGTTCCGTGGATAATTCGATTATCCTTTTCAAAATCAATGCCCGGCAACCCCGGCGCTGCGTTGTTCCCGGCATCAATACAAGGTGAGGTACTGGGCAAATGCAGATCTCCCGCTGCAGGGTTGACCCACTGCGGATCCTGGTTTATGTTACCGATTCCGAAGTTGCCTCCCTGAACATCGCTATAAGTGACAACCGCTGTGCCAGCGTTGGTGCCTATTTCTCCGCCAGTATTCCCCCATAAAATACAGTTCGTAATGGTAGGCAAAGCGCCGCCTTCAGACCCTACAGCGCCTCCATTCGTTGCCGTGTTCCCAGAGAATGAGCAGTTCAATATATCTGATGAGGCACTAATATCTAAGAGGCCTCCGCCGATGCCACTGGTGATGTTGTTTCGGAATATGGTGTTAGTAACCTGTAATGCTGATCCTGTATTGTAATTAAATATGCCGCCACCACCATACTGTGCATAATTATCCCGGAAGATGCAGTTACGGACGACCGGAGCTACATTAAAATTAAACATGCCACCGCCGACATCGGCCAGCAAGAAGGGGTTGTCCGCATGCCCGCCGGTTACAGTGAAACCATCCAGAACAGCATTCGGTGTTCCAGTCACTACCTGATAGCAATTATCAGCAGTACCCGGATTTAGAATCTCTCCGCTCAATATAGTCTCATTCACCGACCAGTCCCGTTGGTTGCGTGAAACCTCGGTCCCAATAAAGCCACCGAACAGATTTGCACCGCTGACCATTTGGAACGTGTCCGTGCGGGCTGCCGCCTGGCTCGGAGGTGTCGGCGTGTATGTGCTGGCCGCAACCCAGATCTCATCGCCAACGGCGGCGTTGCCCAGGCCGCTCTGGAGATTTACGTAAGCATCCGTCCAGGATGTCCCCACGTTATACCCCGTGGCGCTGTCATCAACATAGATTATCCCCGTTGACGGCTGGATTTCCACGTAATAATCTTCAACTTCTCCATCAACGGCCAGCCCGGCCGGCGTCAAGCCGCCCGCTGAACTGATGCGAAAGCGGGCAAAGGTCCAGTTTGGCATCGCCCCGCCCGGCACAGTGAACTTGTACGTATTCATTCCCGGTACTGCAGGCTGACTGGTAATGATCTTCTCACCGGGACCCCATGTAAAATCGGCGTTGAAATCGACCCAGGCATCCACTAACCCTGCAGCAGAAGCCTGGATATCCACCGCCGCCTCTCTGCCGGGTATCATCGGCGTAGGAAAGAAAACGCCGTCTTCATCATTAGCGCCATTGTTATCATCACCGGTAGCATCCGCCGTCGGCTGCCCGTCGAGCTCGGCATCGATACTGGGCCCCATCCAGAGATTACTAATGACATGCCTTGCCCCGTTGTTGCTCAGCAGCGTGGGATATTGCGGCACTGCCGGCCCATCAGGAGCATCGCCAAAATCAAGTTCCACTTCCTCAAATGTCAGTCTGAAGGCCAGGTCAATGGAATAACCTTCGTACTGGTGCCCTGGCGGATAATGCATTTCCTCCCAGGTAAGTCCGCCATCTGTCGAGAATACGGCATCATCATTGAAATGAGTCAATTCCGGATTCTCCGGGTCGAAATACCGGGTCTTCCAGCCAATTGCTCCGCCACCCAGTGGATCGACTGAAATATCCAGCCAGTAGATCACCGGCTGTTCCTCGGAGCCGGTCTGAATAAATGCTTTCGAGCCGGGAATGAGAATATCGTACCGCCAGACCTCAGTATCGTAATTGGCAACAGGGTCAAACGGTTCCTCCGGGTTCCACCAGGCCTCCGGCGGATCAAGCACGATGCCGACAACTGTCCCGGAGAAGGTCACATCGGGATGATTTCTAGTATCCAGGGCCCATACCTCAGTTCCGGGCATGGAATAACCGGTAGGGCTTTGCCATGCGGGAATATCGGTATGAACGCTGAGGTGGATGTTATCGATGGGGAAATCCTCGTCATGCAACCAGGAAGCCCAGAAATGGATATCCGTCAGCCGGCTGAGATCTGTACATTCCCAGTCATCAGCCAGGATCATCCCTTCATGAACACGGACATCGATTCCGAATTCGCTGATATCCGGTGGTTGTTCCCATTTAATGTTATTATCCACTCTAAGCAGGTAATCCTCTGATTCCCCATCCTCAAAAGACCCATCACCTGTCCAATTCTG
>CAZDMY010000209.1:0-4837 GCA_964506405.1 uncultured Dehalococcoidia bacterium
TTCCGGGTGAAAGCGCGTGCGCAGTCTCGAATTCGGCATGGCAGATTCCAATACCGCTCTTGTCCCTCTGCCATCCCGCTTCACCGTCAAGAAGAGCGACGAAGGCATCACAGTCTTCAGCCTGTTTGACGCAAGCCTCCCACGACGTAACTGAACCGGGTTCGCTCTCTTCCTCGTTGATCCAAACATTGACCAAAGGCTTCCCGAAGAATTCCTCTGCCTCGATCTCCTTCTTGAGTTCCTTGCGAATTGTTGACAGCTCCACTCCGGACGCATCACCGAGCGGGAACTTGGTTTTGCAACGGCTAGAAATCATGAGCCTGAGTTTTCGCTGCGCCATGGTCCCCCCCTATACCGAAAACACTTTCATGACTTCATCGCCGAAGTGATTGATCACCTTGACGGCGAAGCGACCAGTGGCAGGACGCGGGAATGGTCGCGATGTATCACGATAGAGCGTTTCCCAAGCTTCCTTGTCGATCTCTGCTTTCAAGCTCGTCTTAAGAGATTTGTACGGATCATTTGCACCCATGAAGTAGGCATGGCGAACAAAGAAACTCTCTTCGTTGTAGTCCGTGTCGATGAACCAGGCCGCAATGTCATCTTTGCCGCTGGCGCGAACATCACCCGTCTTGGGATCGAACACATCGACACCCAAGACTTCTACAATAATGTTGCCATCACTATCGAAATCCCACTCGATGTCGGGCTCGCCAAAGATAACAAAGAGATTACCCGCCCCTGTGTTCTTTAGCTCGTCCGACATGTGAAGGTCGGGGTTCATACTAGCCTTCAAGATCGGCAATGGCCCGAGCTTGGTAAGCTCCGAAGTGTGGGCTTCGAAATTGAAACCGCATGCAATCAGAACGTCAAACCGCGCATCCAAGGCCTCCCGAGCCGCCGCAGTCAGATCGGCGCGCGTAACAGTCCCGAATTCCGGTCCGATGAAGATCGCTGCACGGCGCTCTGTCTGCCCTTCCATGAAGTGGCCTTCGGCAGCGATGTAACTGCCCGGCCAGCCGCCGATAGTCGTAAACTCAACCCGGTCAGCCTTGGAAGCCTGGTGGACTCCTGCCGATCTCAAGTTTTCGATCACCATCTGACTGAAATCCGCAAAGGGAGTATCTTCCCGTTCGCGCTTACCCTCGGCAGTATCGACAGTTTCGATTAATTCGTCCTCATCAGAAGCGACGACACGGTGCGGCGAAAGGCTTTCGACGGTGAATGGACCGGTGACACGAACCTTTGCCTCGTCTTCGTAGGGCCGGTCATATAGCGGCTCGATATCCGCCTTTTGCGCAATGGATTTATCGATCTCTTCTTGACGGGCGATGCGAAGTTCCCACCAGTCGGCATGAGCCTTTTGGGCGGCATCGGACCAACCATCACCTGCATCACGAGGGATTTCCCATTCCTCCCAATCCTGACTAGTTGCTTCGTTTAGGGCCTTTCGGAGAGTTTCAAGGCGATCTTGATAGTTCTCCCAGATGACGTCGATTTCTGCGTTGTTAGCGATTGTGCGCAACATGATGTGCGGAGCCCGTTCGTAGACGAACCCTTGCCGGAGGTCTCCGTGGGTTGGAGTATCTGGCTGAATTTTCCCACTAATTTCTTGTTCCTTTTCACGCCCTTCTGCACTGTCGGCTAGATAGTAGTACGGGAATCGGGCTCCCATAAGCCGGGAGCGCGCAAGAGCCAAGGAAACACGGGACGTATCAAGAGTGATCCATCGCCGCCCCCATTGTTCTGCAACGATCGCAGTCGTTCCCGAGCCACAGGTTGGATCGAGCACAAGGTCACCGGGGTCTGTAGTCATTTGAAGACAACGTTCAATGACTTTGGTGTTCGTCTGCACGACGTAAATCTTGTCATCTGTGAAATTCCCAGACCCCGTGTCGGTCCAAATATTTCCATGAACTGCGACGTCAAAGTCGGTGTGATAACGGACGTACTGAATTGAATTTTCCGCAACATGTATGCGGCCAGCTTTCGCGAGTCTCTCCATGCCAGTCGGATGGGACGCCTTCCAATGCGAATTCTTTTCCCAACTATCGTACTTCTTGCCCTGGAAAATAAATGGTTGACGCTCCTTCGCCCGCCCTTGAGATATAATGTTATCTGGCTTGTAAGGCTTTGCATTTGCAGGAATCTGTTCTTCGCCTCTTCTTTCTGATGCCTTTACGCCTCGGGACTGAAAATCTTCGAGCATCAACCAGCGTGCGTTCCCTTCTCCAAGAACAAATTCTTTTCGGTAATAGGGAGTCCTAGCTTTTCCCTTTTCTTTGTTTTTTGCATACCAAAGAACATAGTCGGCCATATTTCCTAGATAGGTGGTCTCAAACCCGGTTGTAGTCTGAACCGCAATCAGGCTGACAAAATTCTTGTCCCCGAAAACCTCATCCATGACCGCCCGAACACGGTGAACATTCTCGTCCCCGATCTGAACAAAGATGCTTCCGCTTTCCGTCAGAAGATCACGCATCGCTGTCATTCGATCACGCAAGTAGGTGAGGTATGAGTGGACGCCATCCTTCCAAGTATCTCTGAATGCTTGTACCTGCTCTGGCTCACGTGTGATCTGCTCGCGTTTGTCCTGATCAGACATTCCGCGGTCACGTGTTGAGACCTGCCAGTTGGACTTGAACTTGATCCCGTAGGGCGGATCAAAATATATGCACTGCACTTGCCCGCGTAGTCCTTCGCGCTCAGCCAAGCTTGCCATGACCTGAAGGCTGTCCCCCAAGATCATGCGGTTCTGCCAGTTTTGATCGTGCTGGTAGAATTCGGTCTTGGCCTCCGGATTGATACCGTTGAAGTCACCAAAGAGATCGAACGTGTCAGATTGAGCGTCCTCTCGCTCTTTGGTCTGACGTTTCAAATCCTCGATGATCGCCTTGGGATGAACTTTCTCCTGGATGTATAGCGGCGGCGCCTGCACCACGAGGTCGGACCAGTCCTGCTGGTCTTTGCCGCGCCAGACGAGCTGCGCGTCTCCGATCTCAAGCTTTCCGGTTTCGGTCAATTGCTCGATCTGTTCTGGCGTCAACCGAAGCGTCGCGCCCTTCCAGACAATCTGCGGATCAAGATCGGGGTCGCGGGGACGGTTTTCGCCTTCCGGCAAGGGATCATTGCGCAAGTAGGTGACCGGCTCGAACGGGTTTGCTTCTTCGGCGCGCTGCGCCGCCGACTGTAATTCCGCAGTCGGAATATTCTTTCGGCGCGCTTCATCGTGCGTCAGCGTCTCGACCTGCTTCGGTCCTTTCTTGGTTCCTCTCGCCATTAGACTGCCCCCAGTTCTTTTTCTGTATTATCGTTGTTCCGGCTGACCACCTCGTCGATCAGCGCCTTGAATTGCTTGTCGATTTCATAGACGTCGTTGAATTCCTCGAAGGTCCAGCGCCCGTACAGACCGAGGTTGTTCACGCCAGGTACCCATTGGGTTCTGACTGTTTCTGATTTGAGCTTGACGTTCTCATGCCGGTACCCCTTTACCTCGACAATGAGATGCAACGGATCATCAGCGCCTCGACCATCATCCAATTTCACGATGAAATCAGGGATGTAGTTCCGCGCAGCGGACCCGTCCTTGTAGGGGATTTCGAGGCCGAGACCCTGGTTCTTCACATAGGAAATGACAGCCGGGTGCTGTTCGGCGACACGGGCAAACTCGGCCTCCCAGTCGCTATCCAGAACGACATAGTTGATGTGGCACTTGGCCGCTGCCGTCATGTAGAGGTCCTTCGTCGTCGAAAAACTGACATGCGCCGTTGAAGAGCTCGGATTGTAAGGATCAAGGACAGCTTTCACTAAACGCTCGTCACCGATGGAATTCACGATGGCATTGTAGATGCGCTCGGCGGCCTGGTTGCCGACACTTAGATATTCCAGCATCCACTGTCCGGTGTCCCCTTTGCAGTCGAGATAGCCTTCATTGATCCACCGGCGGGCAATGCGTTGGATTTGCCAGAAAAGATGCAGCTTGGGCTCGCCATCGGCGTCCTTAAAGTATTTGTAGAGCAAAAGCTTTGCGAGATCGTAGGCAATGGTACTGGGCCGCTTTGCCTGCGCTTCGGCCGCGGAAATCATGACGCCTTCGCCGACAATGCCTTCCATTAGGGTCTGGCCGGGACCTACCATTTCCGGGGTCAGTACAAGGCGCGAGTCATCAGTAAATTCCGCTGCGAGCTTCTCTTCGGGCAAATCGACGCGATAACCGGAGACACGCGGGAAGGTGATTTCCTGAGCCGCCCGCTCCCGAACTGTATGAACACGTGTGGTTTTTTTGGGTGGTTTGACCGGCGCGACTTGAGGCTTAGCTGTGAAGTCGAAGGGGATGCCCATGATGTCAGCATATTCGACGTTGAACAGGCCCTCATCGTTGAGCTCATAGGAATACCTCCGTAGGCCGCGTCCAACGACCTGCTCACACAAAAGCTGTGTGCCGAAGGCACGAATGCCGAGGATGTGCGTGACTGTATTTGTGTCCCAACCTTCAGTCAGCATGGATACAGAAACGACGCAGCGGACCTGTTCGCCAAGTCGCCCTTTCTTACCGACGGTGTTCATTACTTCGCGCAGCAATTCGGCATCAGAGATTTCGCCGACATCACCCGCACCGGAGCGCTGGATGATCTCGCGTTTGAACTGCTCGATTTCCAATGCGGCCATGTCGCGGAAGCTCTTGTCGAGAGCCTCACCAGACTCGATCTGGTGACTGTCAATGAGTAGCGTATTCGGTTGCGGGAATCGATTTCCGTGTTCATCGAAATTCCGGAAGAGCTTGAGATGACCATTGTGTTCGAAGACTTCTTCGCCATCTTCGTTGGGCCTTTGCCAT
>CAZDMY010000210.1:0-4798 GCA_964506405.1 uncultured Dehalococcoidia bacterium
GGCAGGACAGCGTCGGTGATCTTCTGAAAGCGAAGGGGATTGGCGAGCGCGTGCGGCGTATGTTCGGTTCCCCGGATATCATCATTTACGGCCATTCGCATCAGGCTGAAAAAAGAATGGTCGATGGGGTGTTGATGCTCAATCCGGGAACGGCACGCAATTCCTTCGCCACGATCATCATTGAAAAAGCGCTCAAAATTGAGATAATACAATTGTGAGCTTATCAGGTATTGGAATCAATCTGTTCAACGATCCCTCACTGGACCGTCCGGTTCTTATCGCTGCCTGGCCCGGGATCGGGAACATCGGGCTGGTTGCGGTCAACAGCCTCAGGGAAGCCGTTCAGGCAGAGCTGTTTGCCGAGATCAATCCCTGGGACTATTTTTATCCCCGAGGCATTACCATCGAGGAAGGCGTGCTTACTGGAATGGATTTTCCGACTTCTAATTTCTATTTCCGGCGAACGGGAAAAGGGGACGTCATTTTCTTCATCGGGGAAGAACAACCCAGCGGCAGCCGAAGGGCGCATCGTATGTCATCTATCGTCCTGGATTTGGCACAACACTATGGGGTAAGCCGTATATATACCGCTGCGGCCGCAGTCGCTCCCATTCATCACAGCATGACCCCTCGGATCTGGGGTGTACCCAACCACAGCGACATTGTGCCCGAGATTCGAAGGTTACCGAACACCATCCTGATGAGCGATATTATGGAACGTCAGGGAAGGGGAAATATCACGGGAATGAACGGGCTTCTTCTGGGATTGGCTCGTGAGCGCGAGATTGAAGGAGCCTGTCTTCTGGGAGAGGTACCGGTGTATGTATCACAGTTTCCCACTATCTATCCCAAATCCTCCAAATCGATCGTTGAATTACTTTCAGCCATACTTGGCATTGAAGTAGACCTGAGCAACCTGGATAATCTGGTAGCGGAGGTGGAAGATAATATCGAAAGGTTGTACCAGATGATACCCGAGCAGATGCGTGAGAGAATTGAAAAGCTTAAATATACAACGTATTTGAAAGAGGATACGGAGGAAACCATCACCGAGGAAGACAAAAAACGGATTATGCAGGAAATCGACCAGTTTTTCAATACGGGAGATAAAGGCCATTGATGGAAGACAGTGTGCAGGAAGGTAATTCAGGAAACGATCTGCAGAATCCTGCTTTGCTGATCGGATTTCGAAATGAAATAGGTGGTGTGGCCGGTGGTGTGTACGATTTTCTCCAGAATAAAGCCAGCTTGAAGCGGATCGGCAGCCTCAACTTACAGGATTATTTTACCTTCGATGGGGTGGCGGTCGAAAACGATATCATTCAGTTTCCCGATTGCGGATTCTATGCCTGGAGCGAGGGGAATCTGTTGTTTTACTGGGGCGATGCACCCCATCGTAATCCGTACGAATATACCAGTGCAATCCTGGATGTTTCCGTGAAGGAATACCATGCCCAGGAAGTGATCACCCTCGGTGGATTTGTTGCGCCCATCAGTCATTTAAGTCCGAGACGCGTCTTTGGAACGGTCACCCAGGCCGACCTCCGGTGGTTATTGGAGCCGTACGATGTCAACCTGGATATCAATTACCAGACGCCTTCTGGGGGTGCACGCCCTTCTATAAACCATTTCCTTTTATGGAATGCCCGGCAACAGCAGATCGCGGGTTACAGCCTGTGGGTCGAGGTGCCTTTTTATCTGGCAAATGTTAAGGATCCGAAAGGTACCAGTACACTCCTTGATGTCCTGGATCAGCGCTTTGCCCTGGGATTCGACCTAAGTCCAGTCGAGGAAGAGGTGGGCCAGGTAAATCAGGGTATCGAATTATTAAAAAGAGGCAAGCCGGATATCACCCGGTATCTTGGCCTGTTGGAACAGGGAATTGCCCTGAGTCAGGAAGAAGGGGAGAAACTGGCTCAGGAAGTAATTGGGTTTTTCCATAAACAAAGCCATAATTGATGGGCATTACATCAAGGGCTGAACCAGCAGTTGGTTATTGATGACTGTCGAGAGTCTTTAGTTCACTGACAAATATTTAGCAGGTATAAAGAGAGCCGGAATTGAGGGGGATTTCAGGGTTCAATCGGTTCCTTGAACCGGTAACCGATCCCACGCTCGCCGAGTATATACTGGGGATTCTTCGGGTCCTTTTCAATTTTCTTCCTCAAATAAGTAACATACAGCCAGACATAGTGGTCCTCGTCCCGATACTCGTGGCCCCACACCCGGTGGAGGATGGCCTCATGAGTCAGTACGCGTCCGGCGTTACTGACCAGGTGATATAACAATCTGAACTCCGTGGGGCGCAGATGTACCGGTTCTCCCCGGACCAAAACGCTGCGTCGGCTGAAGTCGATTTCTAAATCTTCGTCAACCATGATCTTTGTCTTCGGTAATGTACTTGGCATCCGCGAACGGCGCAGGAGCGCCTTAACCCGCATGACCAGCTCATTGGGGCTGAACGGCTTGGTTACATAGTCGTCGGCTCCGATCTCAAGTCCTCTGACCTTATCCGTCTCTTCCCGGCGCACGGTGAGCAAAATCACTGGTATGCTGGATACCTCCCTGATTTTCTTCAATGTTTCAAAGCCATCCATTTCCGGCATCATGACATCCAGAATGATAAGATCGGGCATTTCCTCGGTGAGTTTTCTCAAGGCTTCGTTGCCGTTTGCTGCGCAGGCGACATCAAACCCTTCCAGTTCCAGGTTCATGCTCAGCGCTTCCCGGATCTTGGGCTCATCATCTACCACCAGAATGGTTGTTTTTTGCGAAATACCGATCTCATCCATTTCAGATTTCTGTGCCGTATTATAGCCGTGTATTTATTTGGGAGGTTGATATATCGGCAGGCTGAAGATAAAACAAGCGCCCTTCCCCGGATTTCCCTCCGCAGATATTTTACCCCCATGAGCCTCGATAAGCGACCGGCAAATATGTAGTCCCAGCCCGGTTCCGGGAGTGGATTTCACAGTACCATCTTCAACGCGATAGAAACGCTCGAACAGCTTCTCCGCCATATCGGGCCAGATGCCAATCCCTTCATCCGCTACGCTGATAAGTACATTTTCCTGTACTTTGTTTCCTGTTATCGTGATGGTGCCACCTTGGGGTGAAAACTTAATCGCGTTTTCGAGGAGGTTTGCCAGAACCTCCTCGATCTTTTCCGGATCGGCCAATACCATCGGAAAATCGCTGGGGAAGTCGACTACGATTGTGTGATTCTGTGCAATAGTTGAAAACGGTTTTGCTATACGTCTGACTTCGCGGGCTAAATCAATGCTCAACCGATTCAGCTTGATTTCCCCGGCGTCCATTCGGGAAGTGAACAGTAACTTAGTGACGATGGCACTCAGCCGGTCGCTCTCCCCCTCGATAGTATTGAGTTTATCACGTATAGTTTCCCGATCCCATTTCACATCCGGGCGTGCCAGTGTGCTGGCATAGGCCTTGATAATAGCGATTGGAGTTTGAAGCTCATGCGATATTCCGCTAAGCAGTGATGCCCTCAACGCCTCGATTTCTGCAATCCTGGAAATATCGCGGAAGCTTGCCACCAGAACGCCGCTTTGATCGGGGACAGGGGAGTATGCGTATCGGATACCTACATCAACTTGATGGCCGCCCCGAGTGGTGATGGTTCCCTGCAAATAGGAATCGCCCCAGTTTTCCACCAGCCACGGACACCTTTTTGCGCACACGTCCAGTTTCTCATTATCCTTAATCTTCAGGATTTCAAAGCATGCCGAGCCGATGACTTTTTCAGATTTCCATCCGGTAAGCCTCTCCATGGCCGGATTGAATCCCTGGATCAACCGGGAACTGTCTATTACCACAATTCCGTCGGCGCAGTTTTCAAATACAGCTCGAAAGAGGATATCATTGCCCATGTGCTTAGCTTAAATACCAAATGATTACTTGGTGCTATAAGCATTCTAATGTAATCGAGGCAATTTTCCAATTGGGCTGTATGAGGGTATGGCTAATCCGATTGAATCTCCAGGGGCTCTACCAGGCGCACGATCATACCCCAGAAACCGATAGTAGCCGTGAGCTCGATGATGGTCCGATCGTCGAAGTACTTTCGAAGCATTCTGAAGGCGCGGTCCGTGGCACGGATATTGAGAGTTACCTGATCAACATACCGGAGAACGGCTTTTTCCTGACCGTCGAAATGCTTTGATTCAGGCCATTCGTGGATTGTATCGATTTGTTCCTGTGTGGCCCCAGCATTAAGAGCGATGGGCCAATGTTGATCCCATTCATACCGGCTGCCGGCCAGTATCGAAATCCGCAAGATTACCAGTTCCCGCAGTTTCGGTGGCAGCTTAGCTTTGTGAGAGAGACCGGATTCCAGTTTCATAAGGTTTTTCAAGGTTAACGGACTATGAGCCAAGGTGCGATACAATCCCTCAGACGATTTCCCATTTTTGCCGTTAGTCCCGAATACTTTCTTAATCTGCCCGGATGCGTCCTGTTCCAATACCATTTGTACACGTGTCACGATCACTCCTCCTGTTTGACAGCCGTTCATTTGAATGGTGAATTTTCTGTAAACAGACCACGATAAACAGTGAAACTGCCCAACTGCTGATTTAATATAAACAAAGCATAAATGAAAGGCTTCGGTGCATTGGTGATATCATATCAGGTCAATAGGTGACTGTATGTAGGGATTGTTAAACTTCCGGTGTAAGGTATTCCCCATGAAATGCCTGACACACTCTTGGTTATCCACTGAAGTCAATAGGGAGATTAGGAGGAAGAGGTTACGTATTCAAGTGAGTGGTGGAGAAAT
>CAZDMY010000211.1:0-4783 GCA_964506405.1 uncultured Dehalococcoidia bacterium
CAGGCTGCGGAGGTGGTTGGAGCCTGTTCCGGCAGCAGGCCAGACCCAGCCGGGTGGCCCTTCCCTGCGGGCTGGGTTGGGTGCGCAGTTGGAAGTCAAGCAGAACAGCGGAGGGACACGCATGGGACGCTGGGATGAGGAGGATGCAGGTCGTTTGCCTGTATACTCAGATTGGAAGGTTGGATGAGGAGAGCAGGGTTCTGGGTGTGAGTCCATCCAGGATCCTGACCTGAGCTGGAAAGGAAGGGGGCGGTATGGAAGAGAAACCGGATCTGCTGGCCGTGCTGGCGCAGGCTGGGGTGACCCTGCCGGAGCGCACAGACCGGCCGTTTTTTGTCCTGTGCCCGTTCCACCGCGATGAAAAGCACCCGAACCTGCATGTCGACCCGGGGCGCGGCCTGTTTCACTGTTTTGCCTGCGGGGTGGGCGGCGACAGCTATACCTTCGCCGGACTGCAACTGTTCGGCCCGACGTTTGACCACCGTGACCCGGCGCAGTTCCGGGACGTGCTGGCAGCGCTGGAGGGTGCCGCGGTGCCGTGTGTGCGCCTGCAGCCGCCGAAGCGCAGCCGGGAGCTGAACCAGCAGATCGTGCAGGCGCTGACGCTGGCAGCCCGCTTCTACCACCTGGCGCTGATGGGACCGGCCGGGGAGTCGGCGCGGGCCCTCCTGGAACGGCGCGGGATCGACCTGGCGGCTATGCGCCGTTTCCGGCTCGGGTTTGCACCTCCCGGTGCACTGGCAGCCATCCTGGCTACCTATCCGGCCTCGCTGCGGGCGGCGGCGGCGGAGGCCGGGCTGTTTGTAACCGGCCGGGGCGCGGCACGCGAGCTGCTCCGTGGCCGGATCATCTTTCCGGACCTGCAGCGCAATGGGTCGGTTGTACATCTGCTCGGACGGGCGCAGGAACAGCAGGTGGGGGCGGCGGTGAAGTACCTGGCGTTGTGTGGCCTGCCGCGCACGGTGTGGGGGCTGGCGCGTGCCAGCCGGGGGAAGCCGGTGATCCTCACCGAAAGCACGATCGATGCGGTCAATCTGCTGCAGATGGGCCTGCAGGGTGCGGCCGTGGGCGGGACGAGCCTGGCCGGTCACCTGCTGCCGCAGCTGAAACGCCACCTGGTGGTGATCCTGCCGCAGGATGACCCGCCCGGCCGGGCAGCGGTGGCGCGCTGGCGGGAACAGCTGCCCGGTTCCCGGATACTGGACACCTACCGGTTTGAGGACGGGGAGAAGGATCTCAACGATCGGGTGCAGCGGGTGGGTCTGGGAGCGGCGAAAGCAGCGCTGCTGGAGGCGCTTGCCGCGGCCGGTGTACAGGTTGCTGCAGGGGTACAGACTGGAATGGTGGAAAGGAGGGTAGGGAAAATCTGAGCCTCAAGCGGGGACGAATCGGACCGGGGATTATTGAGCGGGAGGGAGTAAGACCATGAAGTAATGTCTGGAACGGGGAAGGATGAGCGCAGTTGGATCGCGATCCTGCTGAACGTGCTGGAAGCACGCTGGGCTGTAGCCTGATGCAACGGAATGCAGCGTAGGAGCCGGTCGCGGACCCGGTCGCGGACCCGGTACAGGACACGGGCGAGAGCGTTGCCCCCAGCCTTATTGTGGAGCCGACATCCACGGAGCTTCCCGTGCGCGGACCGGAGCCAGAGGCGGGAGCCACCCGGGTGCGGGAGTTGGACGGAATGGTGGAAGTGTATGTCCCCTTCGGGACATTTCTGATGGACAGTTCGGATGCGGATTTGGAGGCAACCATGACCAGCTGTCTGGCATATATGGACTGCGAGGTCCACAAAGGTGCACCGTGGATGCAGCCCCTGCCTGCCCCCCTCAGGTGGGGGCGATTTTATTAAGAAAGCAGTCCACTTTCTCTTCCAAATTCCCCTATAGCTTGAATGTAATCTGTACTTCGCTGAATCGAGAACCCGGCACCACGGGCTTTCTCAAAGATCTTGTTAACAATTTCTTTGGCCTGGTCTCTCAATATTCCCTCATCAACAACCTCTTTTGATGCCTTAATAACCCGCCCATGAGATATGCTGTCCCGAAAATCATTTATCCTCTGCAATCCTTGATATTCCTCAAACAGGTCCTCATTAGAAGGCCTCCAACCGTCAGATCCTACTTTCCGATCGTTTGCCAAGCAGGAAAAATAACCGTCGAGAAAGGTAAGTTTCTGCATCATTGAGCTATATTCATTCGGTGGATTTACCGGAAATTGATCCTTTAGAGTCTCCATGATATATCTGAGGTTCGCCTCAATGTAGAAGCTCATGAATAACACGTTTATAATACTGTCTGTTATCCAGGCGATTGTTTTCCGCTCTTCTCTCCGCTTCATAGCCTGCCAGCTAATTGCAATTAACAGCATGGCATCGGAATTTCCTTCTGGCATTTGCTAACCCTCCCGGGATCTCAGATCTCCGATTGTCACCTGTCGCAAGGGGGATTTTTTTCCATGTGATATGAAATTACCCTCTAATCTTTTTGAAGCTAGGTTGCTTTCTCTCTGCCAATGCGCTTATGTACCATTTAACAGATTGAATATAAAACAGAATTGTTTCATAGTGTGGTTTCAAGATTTTTTCTAAATAGTCCACAGTAACATTAGGAGTATTTATCGATTCGAGGATGTCTTTTGCCCAAGCGATCCGTTGCTGCGGATATGATTTTTCTACAAATCCTAGATCGTTGAGATAATGCGTTACGCTATTGATGCCTTTCAACAGGGTATCAGGTGGTGCGCCGCGATAGATCATATCAGAAATCCACATAAGATCATTACCTAACCAAAATAAGGACGCAGAATTATTCAATTTTAGTTCATTGTCTGCGGATGGAATATCTTGCTCTGCTTCTTTTCTAGCCTTTTCATCATTTTGTGCAATTTCTTTTGGATTGAATAAAATTACTTTACCGGGCCCTAAACCAATTTCTTTAATTTTATTTTTGAGGACAAGTACAATGATTAAAAGGAAAACAGCAATTACGATCGTGACCTGAGTCTCAGTTGCTATATTCATCGTCCTTCTCCCTGATTGCATCTAAAGATAATATAGTATAGATTCCCATCAGGCCGAACACAAGAAAGGGGATCATCATGGGCCTTCGATTTCGCCGATCCGTCAGGATCGCTCCAGGCGTCCGCATGAATTTAGGGAAAACGGGGTTGGGTAGCTTCAGTGTAGGGAAAACAAACTTCGGCACTCGTGGCATCTATCAGAACTTCAATATTCCAGGGACCGGGCTTACATATCGGGCGAAGGTAGCAGACGGAATCGGATCCACAGCAGCAAAACCACGAAGTCCGCAGCGAAGCTCATCTGGAATCACTGTCCAGTTTATTTTGGATCACGAAGATGGTTCAGTCTCGCTTCAGGACATGAACGGAAATCCTCTTCCGGATAAGGTTGCAAAGAAGGTAAAGGCTCAGAACCGACCGATTCTTGAAGCGTTCTTGGAAGAGCAATGCGCAAAGCACAACGGCGAAGTAGAAGACATGATCAATCTTCACATCCACACCCCTTCCCCATCAAGAGAAATCGACTGGAATCCGGAGCCTATTCCGCCGGAGTATCAGAAGTATGGTCCTTTGGATAGTCTGCTGTCGAAACGCAGAAATAAAATCACAGAAGAAAACGAAAAGCTGCACCATGACTACACCAAAGCTCTGGAACACTGGGAATATGCCAAAACGGCGATCTATGATGACGTTGAACTTATGGCTGGCTTGTTGGAGTCTGCCCTGTCGTCTATCAACTGGCCCAGGGAAACCCTGGTCTCGTTTGACATCCAGGACCAGGGCAGAAGGATCTTCCTGGACGTGCACCTGCCGGAAGTGGAGGACATGCCTACTACAAAAGCCAATGTCAATAAACAGCAGCTGCGACTCACTGTGAAGGACCGATCGCAGGCGCAGATCCGCCAGGAGTATGTTCGCCACATCTTCGCAATAGCTTTCAGGCTGATCGGTGATATTTTCGCTTTCCTGCCAGCTTCCCGGGAAGTCATTTTCTCCGGGTACTCACAAAGGACGGACAAAGCGAGCGGTCATATTCGGGACGATTACCTCTTGAGCGTGAAGGTGAACCGATCGGATTGGGAGAGGCTAAACTTCAATAGTCTGGAGCTTACCGACCCGGTGGAATGTTTATCACAGTATGAAGTCCGATGGAATGCAACGAAAACCGGGGCGATTTCGGCGATAGAACCATTCCAGGGGGTGACGTAATGAAACAAGCTCACGGTTATATCGAGTATTTCGACCTGGAGGATTGGTGGCTGTCCGAATTTACATACGAGGAGCGAGAATATATTGACGGTCGTTACCAGCCAATGGGGCTGGGGCCTGGTTCTTTGACAACCGGTCACATTTCAGAAACTACGAGTGATGTAACATCGTTCCTGAGTGGCCTTTCCACATGGTTCAGATCAAAGGATGATCGCCATATTGCTAAGCGGATCCACCAAAAGATCGTCTCGCCCGCCGAAGATAGGCCAGTCTCCAAGCCGGGGTACATCGATGGCAGACATTATTCAACATACATCCCGGACATAAAGGGGCTTAAGGCGCAGAGAGAGGACGATAAACTCGAAGCAATTCTTTGGGAGCTCATCAAAGCTACAGAGGCCCAGCATGAAGCGGAGGGGTTCGGGCCTGCCCCTTCATACTACCGCGAGTTGGCTATCCTATATCGGAAACAGGAAGAATATGCCAAGGAGGTGGACATCATTGAACGCTTTGCTCAGTATTACGACAGGGAAAAGGTGAGAAAAAGCGGGGC
>CAZDMY010000212.1:0-4753 GCA_964506405.1 uncultured Dehalococcoidia bacterium
GCCTTCAGCACATACTTTAATGACCGTATCCGGATTGCCGATTTGCGTGAAGATCGTCGTATCTGGATGCGTATCGGTGAAACCAGTTGAAAACGTCTCCAGTAACGATGATAGTTCTTCGATAGTTGTTATATCAATTGTATTGTTGGGGATTTCATCATTCGAAAATTCTTCATACAAAAGTGGCTGCTTGTCTAGAGGTATGTATCCTTCTTTGGCTACTATAGCCTGGCCCTGTTCGCTACGGCAGAAATTTACAAAACTGGCTGCTGTTCCATCGAGTTCCTTGTTGGTGACAACGTATAGTCGGCGGAGTAGTGGGTAGTTTTCGCTTTCCCACGATATACCATCAATAGACAAGGTCTTCAATCTATCTGTAAAACCAAGGGAGAGATAGCCAATAGAATGCTTTCCAGTAAGTAATCTGGTCATAATTGCACCGTTGGAATCAAAAAACAGTGCTCCTGACATAATATCTCCAGTAACAACTTCTTCAAAACGGTCTCTTGTTCCTGAGCCAACCTCACGAGTGATGACCATGATGGGATCGTCATTACCTCCAACCTCGGACCAGTTAGTAATATCACCCGTATAGATCATTCTCAATTGCTGCAAGCTCAGGTCGGACACAGGATTACTTGGATGAACGGCTATGACGACCGCATCTCGGGAAACCGGTATCGATATAAGATCACTTTCCGTCGTTCTTACATCACGTGACGCCGCACCAAGACCGAAGTTTCCCCGGGCTGCACTAACAATACCGGCGCTGGTACCCCCTCCATGAACCCTAACTTCAACTCGGGGATTTAATTCTTCGAACGCCACGGCCAGTTTCTCTGCCAAGGGCATAACACTGGTCGAACCACCTACTGCAATCTGACCGGTCACCCCTCCCTCATCTGTAGCATTCGGGTTGGCACTGGTACCTCCACACCCCAATAACAAGAGAACAACAATTGAGGAAAGAACCACCTTCCATGTCCCGCTATAACCTTTCAATAGAACGGAATTCAACATACACTTAAACCTCCTGCTTAGTAACACCTTTGGATTCATGGAAGTACCGGATGTCAGGTTTCAATCTATCGGCAATCATGAAGTAATTGTATCTATTCGTTCAGCTTGTGGTGCCTTTTTTTCTCAAAAACAGAAATACTATTACCGCCAGTAGTAAAAAAGCAATAACGATCCCGATAATCATCCCTGCGTTCGAATCGTCATCATCTTCTGTGGTGGCAGTATCGCCATTGGTATCCGTCTCATTCGGGGCCGATGTAGTTGTTAATGGTTTGGATGTGGTTGTTGGGGTTGCCTCGACAGTACCGACCGTAACCTTACCATTTATCAATCTGGCTTCAAGATTAATTGCTTCACTGCTGGGATCTCTGATAACCGATAGTCTATTCTCAAGTTCAATCGGGGACACTCCATTGGACAGAGCGGTGAAAGTATAGCTCAAGAAAACGCCCTCTCCGGTGACGCCTTCGCTGGGATTGCCACTTAATCCGGCAATAAATACCCCGGTTGTATTGACGATTCCAGATGAATTGTCAATACTGCCTGTCGGAAGCATCATGGTTGAATAACCTTTGCCAGCCGCCCATTCTTTGAAAAAGCTGCCTTCGGTATATTCATCGCATTGTAGAATATGGGGGTCATAAGTGATCGCACATTGGGCTGCGCCTGCCGGGATGTCCGTATCTATCAGGACATTTACTGCAAATGTCTCTCCTTTCTCAACATTAATGGCTTGCGGGCTGACCATCATACTCGTTGGGGACTGTGCGGATACTATTGGGGCGGTCGCCGCAATCAAGACAATGGCCGAAATAATCGCAATGAGTGTATTCGTCCTTAGATTAGGTGCTAATCCTGCTGATTTATTCATTTGTTAACACTCCTTTCATAGATACTGAAAACCAATATCCATAATTCCCTGTTTTTACTTTTTCGCCTCTTTTCTTCAAATCCTGAATTTTTTCAATAAAACCTCCTTGCAGGTTGCCCCGTTAATTCATAGGCAGAATTACTGCGCAAATAACCGACGGTAGCTTACCCAAATCTTCCCGAAATGTATTGTTTTGTTTCTTCGCATTTTGGGTGTTCGAATACTTGATCTGTTTCGCCGAATTCGACCAGGTTCCCCAGGTACAGGAATGCCGTATAATCGGCGATTCTGACTGCCTGCTGCATATTGTGTGTAACGATCACTACCGTATATCCGCCTTTCATGGCCATAATGCTGGATTCCAGCTTGCTGGTCGAAGTCGGATCGAGTGAAGCCGCTGGCTCATCCATCAAAACCACTTCAGGTGAGATGGCAAGGGTTCGTGCCATGCAGAGTCTTTGCTGCTGTCCCAGGGATAATTCCATTGCATTCGCGTTCAATCTGTCTTTTACCTCATCCCATAAAACAGCACTTTCCAGACTTGACCGGACGATTGATTCATGGTTGACTTTCAATTTGGTTGCTTTCACACCATAGAGAACATTTTCTTTGATAGATTTTGGAAAGGGATTTGGATTTTGAAAAACCATTCCTACTCTCCGGCGCAACAACATCGGGTCCATCTGGCATATTTCTTCGCCATCAAGGTAGATCCCGCCTTCTACTTTGCAACCATTGGTAAGTTCACTTAAGCGATTTATGCATCTGAGCAGCGTTGTTTTACCACAGCCTGACGGGCCAATGATGGCCGTAACTTTACCCTCGGGAAACATCATGTCTATCCCGTTTAGAACATTGGTCCCGTTAAAAGATACTTTTACATTTTTTGTTTCAATATTACCTGGCATGCCACCTCCCCAAAAATAGAACTGAACGATCAATTAATATTAAGGTAGAGCAATTATCACTCATGTCACCAGGCACGATATCGCTTGCCAAACCATTTCTTCAACATTAAAGCACCGATGGTTAAACCCATGGTTAAAATGAGTAATAGAAATGCTCCAGAAAACTGGTACTCGCGCATTAGCGTATGGTATGGGATATCCATATTCAACGTAACATCATCTGTATACCAGATAAATAAACCTAACGAAGTGACCTCTTTGAACGGTCCTACTCCATGATGCCCCAGCCCGGAAATGAATATAAGTACGGCAACACTGCCTGCTGCTTCAGCACAACCCAGCAGGAATCCGGTCATGATATTAGGCAATGACCAGGGCAGTACAATCCGTGTCAATGTTCGTCCCTCCGATGCTCCCAGTGCTAGTGAACCCTCTCTCAATGATGCAGGTACTGAACTGCAACCCTCTTCGGTGGCACGGGCTATCACAGGAATTACCAGAAAAGAAATCACAACAGCTGCCAGTAGAAATGAACCCTCCCCGGTTCGAACATTTCCCTGGGGATCATGCCAGTAACCTGCCATCCAGTCGTACATACCAGTATCAGAAAAATGCCCTAAAAGAGTGATACCGGCAAGAGCAATAATCAGAAGTGATATGGATCTTAAAAGATTGGTTGATAACCGTATGGGCAACCGCAACCAAGAAGGGGCATACTCACTTAGAAAAATACCAACTCCCAAACCTATCGGCAACGAAATAGCCCCGGTCAAGGCGATGAGAAGTAGCGTTCCAAGAATGCTGTCCCTGAGGCCAGCTTCTCTGACGATAGTCAGCTTATCCGGTTCCCAGGGATCAGGGCTTGGTTCCTTGATAACGTAATCCTGATACGGACTGGAAATGACATCCCATTCGAGGTTGGGAATTCCCTCAATGAAAACCCGAACGATAATCAGGCCGTACCCAACTAATGTGAATAGGATCGGCAGTAGCAGTATCGGGTACCGGGAAGCGTCATAGGAGCTGGGAGTGCCTCCAAACAGGTGATAGATGCTCAGACATAAGGCCGGTAATGAAACGGAAAACAATACCATTGCTGAGACAAGTGAAGCGTGAACTGCACCGCTTAATCCGGCCGGTTCATATAGATAGCCGGGAACCAGCCATAGCAGGATAATGCCCAGAACAGTCACACCCGCAAGAAGAAATACTTTAATATCCACCGAACCATTCTTGAGCCAGATACGCCCGGCAAGAAGCAGGATTCCGACAGAAAGGATTATCAAATATGGAATGGGATAGGATTCAAATGAAGTGTAAGCCAGGGAAAGGAAAGCAAAACATAATCCCGCGACAGATATCAAGAGCAAAAGCCCGGCGATTTTGTCAGCTCTTGTTATATGAGAGGCAATTGCCTGAAAGTAGTTGCTCATGATATCGACAGCCGCCTTCTCAGAAGCCTCTGGGTAACTTCAGATATCGTTAAAACCACGAGAGCTAATATTAGTAGCAGGACACCGGCAAATTGGGCTACCGAACCGGCGACACCTGTAGTCCGTTCCGATCCAAGACCACCTTGAAGGCCTACACCCGTGGAAGAAAGCGGGGAAGCATCACTTAGTACGTCATAAAAAGGAACAGGCATTCCCGGTAGTACACCTATGGCAAAAGTCACGATCAGAACATCACCCATACCTTTAAGGATTCCCAATGTAGCTGCGCTTACCAGCCCCGGCAGGGCCATCGGCAATATGACCGTCCTTAGCGTATGCCATCGTGTAGCCCCTAGAGCCATTGCACCTTCTTTCATTCGGTGAGGCACGTTTCGTATGGAATCTTCCATGAGCGGTACCATGAAAGGTATGATAAACAGAGATATTAGAATAGATCCCAGTAGAAGGCTTTCCGCATCGAAGCCTACAAATTCATGCATACTATGTTCCAGATCATGTTC